>DATKMG010000562.1:0-7351 GCA_035541995.1 Terriglobia bacterium | reverse complement strand
GAAGTGGCTCGCGTATAGTCCCGTTTCTCAACGCCCAGGAAAACATCTTTGAATTGATTCATGCCTGCATTGGTAAAAAGAAGAGTCGGGTCGTTAGCCGGGACCAGGGACGAACTCTTAACGATACGGTGGCCTTGTTGTCGGAAATATTCCAAAAACTTTCTTCGGATCTCGTGTCCAGTCAAGTTCGGATTCCTCTTTATTCAGATAGATCGACGTCTTTGAACCGTCGCCGGATTTCGCGGTAGACTGCTTCGCGAGAGAAGCCTTGGCGAAGCAGGTAATTATAAAGCTTGGCTAGCTTTTTTGCATCCATTGGAGGACTGAGCCCGAGCAGTTTCTTTTCCAGAGTCCTCCGAAGTTCGAGTTGATCCTCATCAGGGGGATAGAATTGTTCCAGCATTTCTGCCACAAGCGACGAGTCCAAACCCTTGAGGCGCAATTCCAATTCGATCCGTTGTCGGCCATAGTGTTTGGACCTGCGGCGGGAGTGAATATATCCTTCGATGAATTCGCGGTCGTCGAGATATCCGTGTGAGATCAATTGGTCCAATGCTGAACGGACAAGCGATTCCTCAGAGGTGTGCTGGAGGAGTTTCTTTTTAAGCTCGGAAGTTGAAAAGGGCCGGTTTGACAGTAACTTGATAGCCCGGGCATACAACTCTGGGACCGACGACTGCAAGTTTGCGCCAGGTCTACTGACGCAGTTTTTCGAACCGGAGAATGGACCTTTCCATCTCTTCCTTGGCGGCATCGGACGCTGAACGGATCCCTTCCAGTCGCAGCTTGAATTCGTCGGGGTTCGAAGCTTGCTTCAGGGCCTCATCATATGTAATCAGTTTCTGCGTGTAAAGGTTGTAGAGCGATTGGTCGAAGGTTTGCATGCCGTACTGCGAAGTGCCGCCAGCGATGGCTTCGTGGATGAAACGAGTCTTGTCTTGATTGATGATGCAATCCCGGATGAACTCCGTGGAGATCAGCACTTCCACCGCCGGAACCCGGCCCAGCCCGTCGACTCTGCGCATCAACCGCATGGAAAGGACGGCTTTCAGCACGCTTGCAAGTTGAAGGCGGATTTGCTTCTGTTGATGGGGAGGGAAGACCGCAATGATTCGATGAATGGTCTCGGTCGCATCCAGGGTGTGAAGCGTGCTGAGGACGAGATGGCCTGTCTCAGCAGCTAATAGAGCTGTTTGGATGGTTTCCAAGTCCCGCATTTCCCCCACCAGGATCACATCCGGATCTTGGCGCAAAGCACTCCGGAGGGCTTCGCTAAAACTGCGGGTGTCTACCTCTATTTCACGCTGGTTGACAAAAGCCTTCTTGTCCCGGTGCAGGAATTCGATAGGATCTTCAATTGTGATAATGTGCTCCGTACGCTCGGAGTTGATTTGGTCAATCATTGCCGCCAGCGTCGTAGATTTACCGCTTCCTGTGGTTCCTGTGACCAACACAAGGCCGCGCTGTTCTCTGCAGATTCTTTCCAGAACCTTGGGAAGCTTCAGCTCTTCGATGCTCAAAATCTGAGTGGGAATGACGCGTAGCACCACTCCAATGCTTCCTCGCTGCTGGAAGAAATTGCACCGGAATCTTCCGAGTCCAGCCACACCGTAGGCCATGTCCAGCTCTGCATTCTCTTTGAATTTCTGCTTCTGGCGATTCGTCATCATGCCCAATGCGATTCCCAACGTGTCTTCAGCCGAGAGACGTTTGGTCTCCACTAGCGGCACCAGTTCTCCATTGATGCGGACGTAGGGATAGTTGCCGACTTTCAAATGCAAGTCCGAGGCTTTTCGCTCGCAAGCCATTCGTAATAGGTCATCGATATTAATAGTCATTGAGTCCTACCCCTGATCAAAGTTCATCCTTCTGACCCTTATCGGCAACCTAGCCGTCAGCTTTTAGACTCTGTATTGTTTGTGTTGCACACTGAACACTAGCCATGACGACATTGTGACGCGGTTCCCAGGCGTTTACGCGGAAACAGATTAGATGACAGCAGCACTGGCGAGGGAACTGTAGCAAAAAGATCTGTTGGACTCAACCCGGCGGTTTGGAGGGTGAAGTTACGCCGAACACCGAGGAGTAGGGGAAATATAACAATTCAATGGGGAAATCAAGTGCGTGCTAAAATATTCTTCATGCATTCGTCCGGACTACTCTTCGCACGCGTCTGCCGCTGCTTGTGGCTTCTCCAGGCCTTGTCTTTGGTGGGACAACCGCAGAGTCACACCCGTGCAGTCGAATCCTCAGATTTCCGTGCTTCGCTGGCTGAAGGTGAGAAGTTACTTCGAGCCAACGAAATCGAAAAAGCCCGGCTTAAATTAGAAGAGGCGCTGAAACTTGACCCCGCCTCGGCAGAGGCACATTATCTGTTAGGTATTATCTGTGAGCAGAAAAGGGATTTGCCTGGAGCGGTTACGGCTTACGAGAGTGCGTTGAGGTTCTCCCCTAAGATGGCAGAAGCCCACGACCGGCTCGGCTTTGTCTTAGGACAGCAGGAGAAGATCCAGGAAGCCATACGGGAATTCGAGATAGCAGTGAAGATTAACCCCAATCTGTTCGATGCCCAGTACCATCTCGGGGCAACATGTTGGTGGATTAAAGACGTAGATCGGGCATTACCGGCCCTGCAACGGGCTGTGCAGTTAAAACCCAATCACGCCGAGGCTCATTATTATCTGGGATTGGCAATTAGAGAAAAAGGAGACCTGCAGCTTGCCATTGAACATTTGCGTGAGGCCGTTCGCCTAAATCCGAACCTGGCGGCATTACATATGCAATTGGGAACTTCTTTGCAGGACTATGGCGATCTGGATGGAGCCATCACGGAGTTCCGGGAGGCCCTGAAACTCAACCCTTCGCTTAGAGACGCGGCTAACAGTTTAGGACTCGCATTGATACACAAAGGAGAGGCGGAAGAGGCAGTAGAGATATTTCAGTCTCTGCTCAAAACTGATCCCGATTTCATACCGGCTCGACACAACCTTGGGACGGCTCTCATCCAGAAGGGAGACCTGGAAGGAGCCATAGAAGTCTATCGTAAACTCACCCGAATGAGCCCTGACAATGCTGAGGCTTTCTATAATCTCGGGCTGGCTTTAAAACAGAAGGACGATTTTCAATCTGCCGAGGTAGAATTGCGTAAAGCGATCGCCCTCGATCCTTCTCTTCCGGAAGCCCACTTCACGCTAGGAGTTGTTTTCTGGCAATCCGGACGAACGAGCGACGCCATCCAGGCCTTTCGTACGGCAATTTCGAACAAACCCGATTACGCTGATCCTCATTATATGTTAGGGACTGTTCTGAAGCAGCAGGGAGATCTGGATGGAGCCCTCTCCGAGTTTCGAGAAGCAATCAAGTGGCGACCGGATTCTCCTGAATCCTATATGAGCTTGGGACAAGTCCTGCAACAGAAGCACGAATCTGCTGCTGCTGCGTCAGCACTGGCTGAGGCAGCACGATTGAACCGGAAGAAAGCTGACGCCCAATCATCCACCTTTGCTGTTGGGGTCGGGATCGAGAAGTTGAAGAAGCATGATCTTGCAGGGGCGATCGAGAGATTTCGTGAAGCCATTCGACTGGCGCCTGACAATGCCCAAGCTCATTTTCAGCTAGGTCTGGCTTTGCGGACCCAGGGAGTCGAACTGGAGGCGCAAAAGCACTTTGATGAAGCCCGTCGTCTGGCACCTTATCTTCAGCCGCCCCCGTTAGGGAATTAGAGACTAGCTTGAGCACCATTCTCTTTCACTTCCTCCGGCGGTCTTACGAATGCCAGTACAAAAAACAGGTCGAGGGACTTTCGCTCTAGTCCTGCTGGGTATTGCCATTTCTTTCCACAGTCCTACCATATCCCAGGAATCCCCAAAGCCTCTTGGGTTCTCCTTTACTAATGTTGCCAAAGAAGCCGGGCTTGTGGCAGTAACGGTTTTTGGGGGAAAGGAGTCCAACAAGTACCTGCTGGAGACAACCGGTTGCGGCGTTGCATTCCTTGACTACAATAACGATGGGTGGCTCGACATTTTTCTAGTGAACGGTACCAACCTGGAAGGATTCCCTAAGGGAAAGGAACCCACTAATCATCTTTATAGGAACAACCGCGACGGAACCTTCGAAGACGTCACCCGAAAAGCAGGTCTGGACCAGGGCAGTTGGGGGCAAGGCGTGTGTATCGGAGACTATGATAATGATGGCTTTGAAGACATCTTCGTGAGCTATTGGGGGCACAACCAGCTCTATCGCAACAAGGGGGACGGTACCTTCGAGAATGTCACGGAAAAAGCTGGAATAGCCAATCAGCGCCAGCGCTGGGGGACTGGCTGTGCTTTCCTGGATTATGATCGGGATGGCTTCCTCGACATCTTCGTGGCGAACTACATCGATTTCGATATCGAATCCGCTCCTGTACCCGAATCGGGGCTCTGCAGATACAAAGGGGTCAAAGTAGCCTGTGGGCCTCCGGGTCTGGTCGGCGGTAAAAACGTTCTCCTTCACAACCGCGGAAATGGGACGTTTGAGGATGTCTCTGAAAAATCCGGGATCGCAGCCGCCAGCGGGACGTACGGATTGGGGGCCTCAACCTTGGACTTCGACAATGATGGCTGGACTGATATTTATGTGGCCAATGACTCGAATCCTAGTGTCCTCTACCACAATAATGGAGACGGTACCTTCACCGATGTCGGAATCAATGCGGGGTGCGCTTACAGCCAGGACGGGAAACCGCAGGCAGGAATGGGTGTGACGGTAGGAGATTACAATCACGATGGCTGGATGGATATCTTTAAGACTAATTTCGCCGGGGACACTTCCACACTATACTCCAACAAAGGTGGAGGTTATTTTGAAGATGTCACCTTTGCTTCAGGAATTGGTCTCACCACTCGCTGGTTGGGATGGGGTTGCGGCTTTGTGGATTTGGATAATGACGGCTGGTTAGATCTTTTTCTTGCTAACGGTCATGTGTATCCCGAAGTGTCCCAGATCAAGACCGAAGCTGGTTACAAGCAAAGGAAAGTCATTTATCACAGCCTCCAGAATGGCCATTTTGAGGACGTCGCTGAACTGTTAGGCCCCCCTGCCTCCACCCCCAAGGCCGCCCGTGGCTGCGCTTTTGGTGACTACGACAATGATGGCGATGTGGATATTGTCATCAACAATGTTCACGATGTGCCGGATCTGTTTCGGCTGGAGTCTCTCAACAAGAATCACTGGCTGACGATTAAACTCACAGGAACAAAATCGAACCGGAGTGCCATTGGCTCCAGGGTTCGTTGTGTCAGCAATTCCACTAGCCAGTACCAGGAAGTTCGTGGCGGGGGCAGCTACATTTCCCAAAATGACCTGCGCGTTCATTTTGGTTTGGGCGCTGCAACAAGTGTAGAACGCCTGGAAGTCTACTGGCCAAGCGGATTGACCGAAGAATGGACAGGCCTGGACATTGACCGGATCACGACCCTCAAGGAGGGTACGGGCAAGTCCATTCCCTCCAAGAATGCGACACCGAGGCAAGTCCGGTGACGTGGATCAATTACGGTCACGGGCATTCCGACTCTTGATGCTTCATCTCAGCGGGATAAACGGTGTCTCGGGCCAAGTATTAACTAATTACCATAGAGGCACAGAGAGCACAGAGGCGAGAACCCAAAGCAAATAATAGTCTCTGGATTCAAGGTGACTTTGTGAATTCGCTTCAAAGGATTCAGCCTCGTAGTGAAGGGCTACCGGCAAGAAATTAAATCCGAAATCCAGCTCGGTGAAGATCTCCAGATTCGAGTGGTTTTTCTTTGTGACCTTTGTGCCTCTGCGGTTGATTCTTGGTTGCGGTCATAGGCTATGTTAAGTCTTTGTGTGAGCATCACGTCTATTTCAGGCTCCCGGACAGGAGAAGTTGCTGGGTGTTTTTCCCTTCAGCAAGGAGAGACTTGGCCAATTCGAACTGTCGATTGGCTTGATCTATTTGGCCTAACCGCTGGTAGGTTTGTCCCAGAAGGTAGTGGGCAAGGTAATTGTTGGGATCCATCTTTGCACCGCGTTCCAAGAAGCCCAGGGCCAGATCCAGATCCCCTTTTTTCAGCCCGATTTGTCCCAACAAGACGTACGAGCCGCTGAAGGTTTCATTCAACCAGATGGCCTTCTTCAGAACCTGTTCTGCATCGGCATATTTCTCAAGTCGGGTAAGCGTATCTCCCAGTCGCCAGTAGACCAACCAAAGAGTCGGATTGATTGAGAGTTCCTTGTTGAATTCTTCCAGGGCCAGTTCCGCGTCCGACTTATAAAGGTAAATTTCCCCCAGAAGAAAATGAACCATCGGAAGGCGAGGATCCAAAGTGATGGCCTTCTGCAGTTCAGGTATCGCCTCATCTTCGAGGCGCTGCCTCACCATCATCTGGGCAAAGAGGAGGTGAGCGGCAGGGCTGTCCTGCATCATGGAAAACAACTGTGCGAAGGTCGCTCGGGCTTTCTCGACCCGCATAGTCCTGAGATAGGAAACGGCCAGGAGATAAACCCCATCGAACTCAGTTGGAGGGAGCTGCGATTGAATCTTCTCCAACAATGGAATAGCTTCTTCGAATTGGCCAAGAGAATAGAATGACAATCCGAGCAATTGGATCGTCTCACGGTCCCCGGGATTTTCCTGGAGCGCGGCTTTGAAGTGGATGGTTGCCTGCCGGAAGTTGCGTTTCGTGTAGTAGGCCTTTCCCAGCCTGGCTTCTAAACCCGGGAAGTTCGGCTCCTTCTGCAGCAGACCTTCGAGCAAAGCGATCGCTTCATCGAGCTTGCCCTGCTTGATTAAGGCCCCGGCTTGGTCAAGGTCTTTTTCAGAGGGCTCTGCTGGCGGTGCTTTCTGAGGCAAGCTCAGGATGGAGTCATTCAGGGAAGGCAGCAAAAAGACGAGTGCAAGCAGGCACCCCCAGAGGGAACGCCTGGGGAAGAAATGCTGAGTGCTGAATTCTAGATACCGAATCCTCCCGGAGAGCGAGCGTCGCATGAAGAAAATTGTACTCTTTTAATTGATCCGAAGAAGTGAAAAAGTCGGTTGCGGACCCCGAGATAAAATGGATAACCACGGGTGCGGTAACAGGACGTTAGTTCAAGAACGAAACACGGTCGGCGACAAGACACATCTAGGCCGGGGAGAGGAGCTACAATGTTTAATCGTCCGAAAGACTTGTGGAGCACGCGTTTCGGTGGCCGCGGAGCGGCCAGATGGAGATTGGACATTTGTGAAGCGGCAGGAGGCCGCTTCTTCCTTATTGAGCCCCGCTGGGGGCGGCAGACAGTAGCCCAGGGCGCCGTCAGCGGCAGGAGCTCGGGACCGCCGTCCCCGCGGCGGCCGCCCTGGGTGGGC
>DATKMG010000561.1:0-9373 GCA_035541995.1 Terriglobia bacterium | reverse complement strand
ATGGCAGGTGGCACAGCCAACCCCCTTGTTAACGTGGATGCTGTGGTTGAAATAGACAAAGTCCGGGAGATCGTGTACTCGGGTCCATTGAATCGGTTTGCCGGTCCTCCAACTCTCCCGAACGGGTTCGAGATAGGGACTGTTGGCAAAGATCTGAGAATGACAATTCATGCACGTTTTGGTAGGTGGAATACCGGCAAAAGCCGAAACCTCCACGGAGGTATGACAGTAACGGCAATCGATCCCTTCATCTCCTACGTGATGCTTGTGGCTGAATTGGACAGGCTGTTCTCGCGCCACATTGGCCTGGGTGACGTAGGGAGATCGATTCACTTGAGCCACCACCCAAACCAGGCCGGCAATGATGAACAGGGAACCGAATATCGTGACCCTGGAAATCGTATTAGTGCTGGGATGGAAGATCTGAGACACAGTTTCAAATTCTCTCTTCAAACACGATTAATCCCCGGGAACCTTCCATATAAACAAGACATCACGAACCTGTAAGTGGGCTGCAGACAGTGGCCTCAACATCTTCGGGAGTTTCGGCACCTACGGCGTTTAGTACAAGATCAGCCAGAGCTGCAATGAACTTCGGTGAATCATTGAGGCCTGCCACCATCGTGAAATTCGAGATCCCCAGAGACTGTGCCTGTTCTCTAGCTTCAATATTGATTTCGTCAAGGGTTTCAACGTGATCGGAAACAAACGAAATGGGGACCACGCAAATCTGTCTTACACCTCCTGATGCCAGACTCTTCAGGGTCTCGCGCAAAGATGGGCGCAGCCATCGGCTGGCTCCTACTTTGCTTTGGTAGCACAAGGTCCATGGCAAAGACCATCCCCCTCGACGCATGACCAGTTCCGCGCTGGATTCGACCTGGTCCTGGTAGGGATCCCCCGCTTGGATCACACTCAGCGGAACGCCATGGGCGCTGAACACAAGGTGCGTTGCCTGTAATGCTCCTGCGAACTCTTTCAAGCGGTCTTCTATCTTCTCTACCATGGCATCCAGGTAAAGAGGGTTAGTATAAAAAGGTTTAACGACCTTCACAGTGAGTTCGCGTACACACGAATTGGAAACGATTCGAGCCCATTCATTCAGGCTGCTCCCGGTGGTCGTCTTCGAATACTGGGGGTAAAGAGGCAACAAAACAATGGTCTCGAAGGATTCTCTTTCCAAATCCCGCACCACGGATTCCGTGAGTGGATGCCAGTAGCGCATAGCAACAAAGACCTTGACATCCAATTTCTTGGCCAGTTGCTTTTCGAGCGCGCTTGCTTGGGCCAGGGTGTTGTCTAGAATCGGGGACCTTCCTCCAATCCGGTCATAATGCTCTTGAACTCTGCGGGCACGGCTGGCAGCAATTAACCTGGCGAGGGGAGAACGGGCAAATCGGGAGAGTGGAAAGTCGATAATATCGGGGTCAGAGAAGAGGTTATATAAAAAGGGCTCAATTGCCTCCAATGAATCAGGTCCTCCCAGCTGGAGCAGAACCACAGCGACTGACTTTCGTCTCTCCATCAAAAGCTCACTCCGGAAAGTGTCTTCAGGCTGAAGCAAAGAGATGTTCCGATGATTAAAAAGCCCATAAGTTCTACCATAGGTTTCTGTCAATATTCAACCAAGTTGTTGGATTGGTGCAATTCAAAGTGCGACAGGTTATTGGGAAGAACCTTGAATTTTGTTGTCCCGAAGGGACACAAGAGAGTAGCCGGTAATTACGCGCCAGGGCGCGTAACCACCGGAATTTTCCCCCGAAATTCGTTGGAACCCCGGCCGGGGTTCCAGAAATCTTGCGTTCCTGCCGGGACACCAGGAAATTCAGGGAAATGTTAACGGACCGGTGGCGGCACACCTCGTCCAGCGTGGTGGACTCGGTGCTTGTCACTGGCTAATCTCTTTCGTCCTTTCAGGGCATCTTCGGCTGCTCATGCCCGCCACATCTATTTGCACCCTCGTCATCCAATAAAGTTGCCCCAGAGCATGGAGTATGAGAGCATTAAACATCATTGCTCTTAGCTCTTAAGGACAAAATGGAGGGCTTCTATGCTTGAAGTCCGCAAGACTATCTGTAATCGCGATTGTCCGGACGCTTGCGGCCTCGTCGCAACGGTAGAAGACGGCAAGGTCATAAGGATACGCGGCGATAAAAATCACCCCATCACCCGCGGATTTTTGTGTTACCGGACCAGTCTATTCCTCTCGACACAGTATTCCCCCCAGCGACTGAAGACCCCGCTGTTGAAAATCAGGGGAGAATTCCAACCAATCTCTTGGGATCAGGCCATCGACGTGGCAGCCGAACGATTGCTGAAGATCCGTCAGGAATCCGGGCCGGCGGCCATCTTCCACTACCGCAGCGGAGGTTCCCTGGGATTGCTGAAGCACTTGACCGACTACTTCTTCGAGCAGTTTGGCCCCGTGACCATCAAGCGTGGGGACATTTGCTCTGGAGCAGGAGATGCAGCCCAGGAACTGGACTTTGGCGAAGAAGACAGTCATGATGTGTTTGACCTGCTGAATTCCCGAAACATTCTGCTCTGGGGGAAAAATGTCTTTACATCCAGTCCGCATCTGGTTCCCATTCTAAGAGAAGCGCGGGACAAAGGAAGCCGTCTGGTTCTGATAGATCCTGTGTTCCATAAGACGGCGACGCTTTGTGAGAGATTCATCCAGCCACGACCTGGAGGAGACTTTGCATTGTGCATGGCTACGGCCCGTCTTCTTTTTGAACGGGGTTGGATCGATCCGGACGCGCCCAATTATTGCGATCATTTCCAGGAATTCCGTCAACTCGCAGAAAGGCACTCCGTGACGGAATGGTGCCGGCAGGCCGACCTGGATTCAGACAGCGCAGCGGAACTGGCCTTGCGACTGGGCCGGGACAAGCCCACAGCCATCCTGGTGGGCTGGGGGATGGGACGTCGAATCAATGGAGCCGGGATCGTCCGAGCCTTGGACGCCTTGTGTGCCGTAACTGGAAACCTGGGGGTCCCTGGTGGTGGCGTGTCTTTCTACTTCAAGCGCAGAGGAGCTTTTGATCTCTCGTTTATCAAAGGGAAATCGGCCGCACCCCGAACCGTTTGTGAACCCTTGTTCGGGCCTGAAGTGTTAAGGATGCAGGATCCACCGATTCGGGCGATCTGGGTGACAGCCGGGAATCCGGTGGCGATGTTACCTGAATCGAAAACGACGGTCAGAGCTCTAAGCACCCGCGAATTTGTGGTGGTGGTAGACTCCTTTATGACGGACACGGCCCAACTCGCGGACCTGGTCTTACCCACTACGACATTGCTTGAGGCCGATGATCTTGTCGGAGCCTATGGTCATCACTGGATTGGAGCTGCTACTCCTGTGGTCCTTCCTCCTCCCGAAGTGAAAAGCGACCTGGAAATCATTCAGGCACTGGCAAACCGGGTTGGCCTTGGCGGCAAACTGGCTGGCACTGCCCGAGAATGGAAATGTCGCCTGGCAGAGCCAAAGCTGAAACCGCACAACATCACCTTGGATCAGTTGGAGGCAGGAGCCGTGCATAACCCCATCGCACCCAAGGTCCTGTTTGCTGACCATAAATTCTTGACGCCAACGGGTCGAGTGAATCTCTTGGTGGAGGCCCCTCCGGAGTCAGGAGTTGATGCGGAGTTTCCATTGTTCCTAATGGCTATTCCTACGGAGAAGTCTCAGTCTTCACAGTGGGCAGTTCCGCAGACGGGTGCTTTGGTGGCCACGGTGCATCCTGATGCTGCCAATGGGATTCCTCATGGAGAGACGTGTCGAGTGGAATCCCGAATTGGGGAGATGAAGGTAATGCTATACCACGACGCCCGACAACGGAAGGATGTGTTGTTGTTGCCCAAGGGTGGCCACTTGGGGGATGGCCGCTGTGCGAATGTTCTGCTGAAAGCCCGAACCACCGATCTCGGTGAGGGCGGCGCCCTCTACGACGAACCCGTTCGCCTGGTCTCAATCAAGTCTGGAAATACTACTTTTTGAGTATCGCAGAATATAGTGGCAGCTTTTTGTCCCGAAGGGACAAGGGGGGGGTGGACATTTTTCCATGGTTGGTCTGCAGACAGCCTTCGATTGTAGGGCCCTTTCAGATCGAGGAAGCAGCTATTAGGCGCTTCGTTAAAACTTCATAGCATCCAGAGGTAATGCGTATTCCCAGCTCGGAATCGTATCTTGGACTGCGGTGGCAAGCGCGGGACGGCGGTCCCGCGCGCGACACCGCTTTGGATTCGAGTGGCTAGATCAAATCCCAGATCCAGAGCCTTTTTGGCCGCGCCAAACCAAAGCGCCGTCGCCGCGTGGGACCGCCGTCCCATGCTCTGCCGGCGCACTCCATAAAAGGCGTCAAAGCCGCCTTAAAAATGCCTCATCCCCTCGAGAATCTCCACCGCGGGTGGCGAAATGGGATGTCACAGGATCCTGGAAATGTCAGTAGTAGGTTCCACTCGGCGCCTCTCTTGATCCCAACTTCTCGCCTTGATTATTCGGTTCGAGCCTGCTAATTTCCCCTTGAACAATGGAGGAGAGGTTCCTATGTCACGCAAAACTCGTCGGCAATTCTTCCAGGCCTTTTCCGCTACTCTTGGAGCACCTGCAGTGATTCTCGCTCTCAAAAAGACTAGTCAGCTTCCTCTTTCTTTTTCCACTTTGGGCTGCCCCCGGTGGGACTGGAAAACCATCCTGGAGCAGGCTTCCCGGTCAGGATACTCGGCTATTGAGTTTCGGGGGATCAAAGGGGAAATGGACTTGACCCGCTGTCCTGAATTCAGCCTAGGCCGAGTCAATCAGAGTCTCCAGGACCTTAAAGCCCTTGGGCTGCGCATCATCAATCTGGGGTCTTCGGCTCATCTGCATGAAAAGGAACCGGCAGCCCGTGCTGCTCAATTGGACGAGGGGCGGAGATTTATTGACTTGGCCCATCGACTATCTTCGCCTTACGTTCGGGTATTTGGAGATAAGTACGTCGAGGGAGAAACCCAAGAGGAAACCTTGGATCGGGTTGTAGCTGGTTTGCAGGAATTAGGAGGGTACGCCAAAAGTGCCGGAGTCACAGTGATCCTGGAGTCGCATGGAGATTTTCACGACTCTCCCACCTTGCTTAAGATCCTAAAAGGTGCGGAAATGCCCAGCGTTGGCTTGCTCTGGGACACTCACCACACGTTCGTGAGTGGCAAAGAATCTCCCGCGACAACTTTCTCGCAGCTGGGCAGGTATGTGCGCCACACGCACCTGAAAGATTCCAAGCCAGAGGGCACTGATGTTCGCTACGTCTTGACGGGGACTGGGACCATTCCACTTCAGGAAATTGTCCGGGTGTTGGTCCAGGGCGGATACAAGGGGTATTACAGCTTTGAATGGGAAAAAGCCTGGCATCCGGAAATCGATGAGCCTGAAGTGGCCATCCCGCAATATGCTAAGAGCATGCGCGAATACTTGGCCAGGGTGGGTGTGACGCCTTCGTAAATCTGTTCTTCAGGGTTGGATTCATGGATTGGCTGCGCTCTTCCACTTGGATTGCCCACCGCCATTTCCTTAGTCTGGATTTTTCACCACCAAGGCACTAAGGCACAAAGAATTAGCGCAAAAGCCTCGCCTGTCGGGGGATACGGGTGATATGACGCGGGATTGTTCAAACATGCTGAAAGAGGGTGACAGGAGTGGGAATTCCGATAGACCGTGATAAATCTGCATCATCGGTCTTCCCTTGGTGTCTTAGTGTCTTTGTGGTGAGAAGCACAGGTTAGAAAAACCTCATAATGTCATTTCCAAAAACCGCAACTTTTTATCTGGCTGTCTTGCGTTCGGTGGCAATTCTCGCCTTGAACTTATCTTGCTCCGACGGCAAACTCATTGCGGCCCAAGCCGGCCCACAAACTTCTCCACCCCTTTCAGCCGAGAGCTTGCTTCAGGAAGGGTTGCAGGCTTACCGCGCACACCAGATGACGCGAGCCCTTAGCAAACTGCAACAAGCCTACAAATTATCTCCAGGAAATCCAAACGTGCGTCTGATCTTGGGTCTGATGCTCTATGAGAAAGATCCGGCAAGTGCGGATGCGCAACATCTCATGGAGTCGGTGGCCGTTCAGTTTCGCGATAATTTGGAGCTGCAGCTGAAGCTTCTGGATTCCTACCTGCGGCTCAAGACCGATGCGAAATGGCCTCCAATGCTGGATCGCCTTCAGGGCGCCATAAAGGGGAACACGCGATTTGCTTTTGATGTGATCTACACCTTGATCCGCTACGACCGGATTGAGCCGTCGCGGATCCAACTCGACAAGATTTCAAGCCGGCTGGAGCCTAAGATACAAGGCCTTACGGTGGAGGAACTGAAAACCCCGGATCATAAATCTCTCCAACAGGAAATAGGAGAGATCCATTTCATCCGCGGATTAATTGCCGCCAGCGCAGACAACAAGAGCGAAGCCATGGACCTGTTCCAAAACGCCGATCGTTACGAATTTCCTCCCCCTCGTTCGCCACAGATGCAAATGCTTGCCGAAGCCCTTTACCGCATGGAAGAATACCGGTTGTCCTCCCAGGCCTATGAGATCTATTTGAAGCAATTTCCAGCTGATGCCACAGCCCGTATGCACCTTGCCCTTTCTTACTATTTCAATGGTTCCTTTGAGAGCGCCAGAGACAATTTTCTGAAGGCACTCGAACTGGCCCCGCAGACCCCCGCAGCCCATTTGTATTTGGGACTGACCTTCCTGGAACTCAAGAACAATGAAGAAGCCCGGCGGCGTTTCCAGGAAGAGTTGAAGGCAGATCCGCAATCTTACCAGGCCATGGCAGAAATGGCCTACCTGGCCTATTCGGATGGGGACGATAAACTTTGCCGCCAATGGTTGGAGAAGGCACGGGCCTTGAACCCGGAGTGGATTGAAACCAACATGGTGTTTGGCCTTCTGTACAATCGGCTGGGACAGTTCGACCAAGCCATTCAGAGCCTGGAGAAGGTCGTGAAAGAAAAGCCGGATTACTACAAGGCGCATTTTCAATTGTCACTGGCCTACCGACGTAGCGGCAATGAGGCCAAGGCCAAGCAGCACGCCGACACCTATGATCGGCTAATAGCGGAGCGAAAAGCCAGCGCTCTGGGCGACAAGGCACCATAGAATCAAGGACATAAAACTTCGCAAGGAAGCAAATCCGAAACAGCCCTTTTGTCTCTTACCTGCGGTCGACTTCGATTGAGACTGGAGAGTAGGTTGCGGTTGAAGGGCCTGCCAGGTTGGCAGAATTCGGAGGCTGATGCCTCTCGACCCAACGACGAGAAGGACTTCAAGCTCGGTCTCTGTGGCCTTTGTGTCTCTGTGGTTAATTTTCAGTTGCGGCCAAAGGCCGCGCTAAGCGTTACTACCTTCGTGGTATGGAATTCGGCCTAATGCCCCTGGGCGTTTTGAGTCCGCCAATACTGCTCCTTATTGCGCAGGCGCTCCGCATTGGGCGCTCCGGGATTCAATTGCAGGTAGGTATGCAGCTCTTCGGCGGCACGTGCGTAGAGATGCTGCCCCGCAAGGGCATTGGCCAGGTACATGTGCGCGGTAACTACTCCGGTTGGATCGCGTCTCAATGCCTGTTCGAGGGTTTCCTGGGCCTTTTCCCAGTGGCTGAGAGCCAGGTTTGCAATTCCCAGGAACAACAGGTTCTGGGAATGCGTTGGATCTACATTGATGGCTTTCTGTAGCAACTCAATCGATTGATCGTATTTCCCAAGGGTAAGCAGACAATATCCCGCTCCACTCAAGGCTGCTTCATAGTCGGGAAAAATCTTCAGGGCCCTGCCAAAATCCTGGAGAGCCTCTTGCGTGCGGCCGACTTGAACTTGTACTGTCCCTTTTTCCTCGTAGGCCTGGAAGTAGTCGGGGAACAGCTTGATGGCCTTGTCAAGTTCAGCCAAGGCGGCATCATATTTCTTTTGTTCCCTCAACTTCTTTCCTTTGTCCAACGCCTTGCGGGCATCCTTGGGAACCATTTGGCTGGCTTCCTTAGTCGAAATCACCTGGCTCGTCTTCTCTTTTTGGGTGGACGATTCCATCGGATTGTGCAGGAAGATATTGATCATGAAGATATTTCCTTCTCTAGTAGTATCCAACGATATGGGATCTGCCCGGAAGTACATACTCTTGGGTATGTTGACCACCAGGCTGTAAATGGAACGCGGAATGCCCTCAAATTGGAAATTGCCCACATCATCCGTGTTAGTACTCGCGCTGAACCCGTTTGATCCCGATATGGAGACTGACAGTTGTGTGGCTGCATTCCCATCCGGCAAGCTCACCTTTCCAGAGACTGTAATACCGTGCTGTGGGTAAGCAGGGATGTTAGTTACGAGCAGGTAAGAACCCACCATCATTAGCCGACGGAAACCACGAATATTGCGTCTCATAATTTTCGCCCTTAATCAGACAGGATACCGAAAAACATCCTGGTCTATACGGGGTGTTTTTCCGTCAAGATCTTCCTCTATGGCGAATCATGGTTCCCCCGAAACGGACCGGAGTTTAGCCTGTTGGAATAACACTAAGAAGACATCTCTTTTACAAGCTTAGCAGAAAACAGGAATCTAGCAAGAAACGTCTCTATCCTTCGGGCCCGACAATACTGGGGGCGGAGAAAGCCTTACAAATTAGGAAGGCAGGGGGCAGGAACCAGCGACCCGTTCTATGGAGTCTGGATATTTTGCAGCTGACATTCACGCCTTTTATGGACTGCGCCGGCAGAGCGGGGGACGACAGTCCCACGCGGCGACGGCGCGTTGGCTCTGGGACGCAAAAGAAGCCACGCTGGAGTTGCCATGTCTGGCAACCTCGACCCAAAGCGGTGTCGCGTGCTGGACATTCGTCCAGCACTTGCCACCGCACTCCGAAGGAGCAGTTCCTACCCCTTGTCCTCCTTATTGAGAAATTTCGGAATAAACCCGTCGGGGGGCACTGAACGGTTGTGCCTTAGATTGATTGCGACAAGGGATAGATCGAACCGTGATGAAGAGGACCTTACCATTCTGTCGAACTCCCAAAAAAAAGGCCGGCCCGAAGGCCGGCCTAGTAGGAACTTCCTCACGCTTAAGCGTGAACTCCAAACACTAATTCAGCTAGAACGTGAACTTGAATCCTATTTGCAGGATTCTTTGAGGCTTAAACGAAGTGATGGTTCCAAATGTACCCTTGGTCGAAGAGTTGATCCCTCCACCCGGGTTGTCAGAACCCCAACCGACGTTCGTGCCCCAGACCTCAGCGTTGTTCCAGATGTTGAACGCATCACAACTGAGCTTGAAGTTCATGCTTTCTGTGATCCGGAAATTCTTGGCCACAGAGGCATCCCAGTTTCCATAGCCTGGACCCCTCACATCATTCC
>DATKMG010000560.1:0-7290 GCA_035541995.1 Terriglobia bacterium | reverse complement strand
GCAGCACCGGTGTTCGGGGGGCGGCCGTTTTTCGGCCGAACCCCGAACATGTGTTCAACGTGCATACCAGAAGACTAAATAAAATGATTCCATAACAACACGCCCAAGGGGCCGTGGCAAGATGTCACCTGGAATCCCTTGCAGTCGTTCACGGCGGCTGTAGTCCTCCAGATGCCCCGCGCCTTTAGCATTCCTTCGGAGAGGTCGATTGTTGAGTCTCGCGATCGATCATCGGATTTAGTCTTCGAGATGGATGACATCGCCCGTATGTACTTCCCCGGCCGTGAGCACGGTCGCGTAAACTCCGGCGCTCTTATTGTGCTGCTGAACAACACACTTCAAGATCTGCGACACGGGTTGGCTGGTTGTGGGGTCGAGCGTGATCATCACGCAGCGTTCGTCTACCTCGGTGACAGCGACGCGCGCTTTGTCGCCCAGGCGCAAAACGCGGCCAACCCACCTCAACTCATCGAAGGCCGCACCACCCTCAAGATTCACTAGCAGGTTCGGTCGAAAGCGCCACGGGTTCGCTTCGGTTTGGGATTCCTCGGCAATGCGTTGGATAGTCTGCTCGCTGATTAGGGAGACGTTAGCGACATCGAACGAGCCGCGATAGTCTCTGAGCAAAAAAACTGGTTTCCCAAAACGTTTCTCGATAGCCTGCCGCAGTTCGCTGCTTGCGACCGGCCACCGGTCACCGGCAGTCGTAGTCACGGTCACGGCGACGTCGGGCGTACCCGGCTTCTCGACCGAGGTCTGCCAACGGAGAAGTTCTGGCATCTCCCGAGCCGTAAGCCACGGGAAAGCGCTTCGCGACTCAGCTTGCACAAATGCAAAGCGACGATCCTCCTCGAAGCCCTGGAGGGTCAAGGGAAGAGACGCGTATGCCTCACCTCGCATGGATTTGACAGGATACCTTGCCAGCCTGCGAATGATGCCGACCCTTTGCATAATTTTACCTCCTTGTGAATGCCCGGAGTATTGTATCCCAAAACGTGAAAGGGGGATCGTGTGCACTTACTTATAGATCCCGTACAGTTTTGTAGGGTTTTCGAAAACCGCTGATCCCTTCAGCGGCTCTCGGCCAAGGGAACAAGTGACCCTTATGGTCCAAACGGCGTTCCAAGAGTAGGTCCTGCCTGGTTGCCTTCTATTTACGTTAAGGTGGATGATGGCGCGGCATTTAAGCAAAAATCCTTACGGTAGCAACCTGGTTCATCTTGCCAAGTTCACCGAAATCGGATAGAAATCGCCTTACCATGGCCTCGACAATTGTTGCAAACACAAAGCAGAAAGCTTATATTGACCCCATGAAAAGGAAGGAAATCCAGAATGTCATGATGGGAGGCGGGAGTTTTCTGTTGCATACTTGTTGCACAGAATAGCAATTAATAAGTAAGTCATTTATTAGTAATTAGTTAAACAAGCGGGAGTAATTCAGCGGTAGAATGCCAGCTTCCCAAGCTGGACGTCGCGGGTTCGATCCCCGTCTCCCGCTCCATCTTTTCAACCACTTACAGACACCCTCAAAGGTGCTTCCGTCATCAACTGTTGCTAAGCCGCAAGACACAGATCCCAAACCGGGAATTTGACCGCCTGAACTGGACTGAAGATTACAAAAAGGAGATTCTCTGACGTCTCAGAATGGAACCTCAACGAGAAGATCTGTCTCAAAGTCAGCGGCCTCGTGGTCAGCCCAGCCTGCATGGCCGGCGTCCTGACTTCCCCCCCCAAACTTCAACGCCCGGTGTGGCCTCACGAAGTTGTAGTGGCAGCGCAGCAGTTCCAGGTGATCATCGAGACATTGCTCCCATCGGGCCTGACCTAGCGTTCGTCGACCCAGATACGCTGAGCTCTGTCGGAGGGTGAGATTTAGTCGCTCGACAAACGAGGTGTTCAGAGTCTCTGAATCCTCCGAGTTCCTTAGAACTTGTGTCAATCTTCCCGCTCCGATCATGACCTTTTGCTCTACTCTGACCACCCGGTCGTTCCGGCGTGTCTTGATCACCTGACCGTAGATACACGCTGGCCCAAATACGCGCCCGATGACTTTCTTGTAGAACTGGAATCCGTCTGTGGTGATAAGAGGGATAAGCTCGGGACTCATTCGTTTGAAGAGGTCTCGAAACAGGCCCAGGGTGTTGCGGTAGCTGCGTTTGCCGACTACCGTCGCCGACCAAAGCCGAGACCAGACGTCAAGCGCAACAAAGACCCAGATCGGCCGCTCCTTGCTTCCGACCATCGTACAGATCTCATCAGCCTGAAGTTCTGCAATGGAGAGGCTTCTCATTTTTCGATCATTGAAACGCCGACACCAACTGGCTGCCCTTTCCAGCCAGCGATGCACCGTGTTCCAAGCGATTCCTTTGACTCGAGCAATGGCAGACTTGTTGAAGCCCTCCACGCTGAGAGCCGCAACCTCATCAAAGGTAACTCGCCGGTGTTGCAGTCGATGATATGCCGTCCGGCTGGTCGAGCAGAATGTCTTCCCGCAAGCCTGACACTGGTAGCGACGACGCTTCCCCCACCGGGTTTGGTAGAAACCATGGCGAATAACGGCTCCTTCGTCACCTTCTTTCGATGAGGCACAGTCCTTGTTTGGACAGTTGAGGCTCTTCATGGTTGGTGGACTTTCATGACGATAGAACTGCTGGCGTCAAATTGAGTCCCAAACTATACCACGAGAGTAAGTTACAGGTGGGCTACCAACAGTCAGTTGCGGAAGCACCCGCGGAGCACAAGGCAGGCTCTACGATTTCTCAAAATTACTAGAAATCAAGAGCTACGAAGTTTTTCGGGCAGACTGTGTTTGTCTCTATGCTGGCACACCGCGCTCAACCGGTTCCGACGGCCGCACTTTGACCTTCACTTCAACCCGTGACCCAAGCCGGTTGATGATCGACATGAGGCGATCTATGGTGAACCGTTCGAGGTCCGCGTTGCGGATGCGCGAAAAGTCAGCCGCGGCAATCCCTGTGCGGCCATGGGCTCCGCGCACGCTCAGCCCCTCACGGTCGAGCGCCTTGATGATTTCAGCGGCCAGTATAGCCTTGAATTGTTCAATATCCGCGTTCTTATGTCCCAGGTCACGGAAAACATTTCCGCTTCCGCGCACCATTTCCAGCCGTTCACCTTTCATCGTATCATCTCCTTCAATCTTTTCAATCGGTCCTTGATCAAATCGACCTCACGCCTGGGCGTCTTCGCGCCTTGCGTTGATTTCTTCTGAAACGAATGAACGACCCAAATTTCCTGGGCGAGTTGCACGGCATAAACCACCCGGAACGCATCGCCGCGATACGGCAGAGCAATCTCAAACACGCCTGATCCCATCCCGTGAATTGGCTTTGCTATGTCAGCCTTCCCACCCTCCGCAGCGATAGTCAAGGCGGCAAGACAAATAGATCTAGCCCCTTCTGGAAACGTCTCAAATTCCTTGAGTGCCGCTCTGATCCATGAAACGGGCCGAGTTTTTCGGGTCATTTGCCTTCGCCGCTCATCTGCGTTCGCTAGTTCATTAAGGCTAGCGAAATATATGTTGTCATATCTGACAACACTTGTCAAGAAAACCCGTGGGGGACCAAAACAACTTGCGTATTCCGGTCGAAGTTGTCCGGCCATTCCGTTTGAAGTTGTCCACCCATTCCATTGGAAGTTGTCCACCGATTCCGGTCGAAGTTGTCCGCTCATTCCGTTCTGAAGTTGTCCACTTTTTTGGTTTGCACCGGAACAGTGGACAACATCCCGGAACGGTGGACAATATTCCGGAATCCCTTCCGATTGACGGATTCGGAAGTGACGCTGGCAATCGCTGGTAATGTGGCCTCCTCAAGTCAAGGAGGAAGTCCATGCCAGCAAGGAGGTTGCCAGTGCGAAAAACACGTGAAGTATTGAGGCTGAAGTTTGAACTGGGTCTGGATAATCGCCAGATCGCCCGAAGTTGTTCCATCCCACACAGCAGTGTGGCCAATTACTTGAAGCGAGCCGAGGCGGCAGGTCTGGGTTGGCCGTTGCCGCCGGATCTCAACGACGCCGATTTAGAGTCGAAGCTGTTCCCCATGGCTCCGGCAAATCCGGAAATCCCTCTGCCGGATTTTGCCTCCCTGCACGCCCAATTGCTCCGTCACAAGCATCTGACCTTGGATCTGCTGTGGCAGGAATACAAGCAAACCTATCCGGAGGGGTATCAATACAGCTGGTTTTGCGAGCTTTATGGCCGCTGGGCCCGCCAGCTCGATATCGTCCTGCGTCAGGAATACAAGGCTGGGGAAAAGATGTTTGTCGATCATGCAGGTCCCACGGTGTCGGTGGTGGATCCCGATACGGGTATGGTACAGGAGGCTTCGATCTTTGTGGCCGTCCTCGGTGCCAGCAACTATACCTTTTGTGAGGCCGTGTGGAAACGGGATCTGCCCTCCTGGATCGGATCCCACACGCGCGCTGTGGAGTTTTTTCAGGGTGTCCCGACTGTGACCACCCCAGACAATTGGAAGACAGGCGTCAAGGATCCCTGCTATTACGATCCGGATTTGAATCCCACCTATCGAGACTGGGCCGCGCATTACGGTACCGTGATTATTCCTGCACGAGTCCGCAAACCCCGGGACAAGGCTAAGGTGGAAACCAGCGTGCTTATCGTCGAGCGCTGGATACTGGCGGCCTTGCGCCATCGCCGCTTTTTTAGCCTGGTGGAGCTGAACGGGGCGATTGGCGAGCTTCGGGTCCAGCTGAACCAGAGGAAGTTCCGGAAACTCGAGGCGACCCGGGAGAGGCTGTTTGAGGAAGTCGATCGACCCGCTCTTAAGCCGTTGCCGATGGCGCCTTTTGAGTTCGCAGAGTGGAAGACCGCGAGAGTGCATCCGGACTATCACGTGGAAGTCGACCGCCACTATTACAGTGTCCCCTACCCGTATGTGCACGAGAAGGTGGAGGTCCGCTTTTCGGAAAAGACGGTTGAGATCTTCCGCAAGGGACAGCGGATAGCGGCCCATGTTCGAAGTGCTATTCCAGGTCAGCACACGACTCTGAAAGAGCATCGTCCGGAAAAGCATCAGGACCTGGCGTGGACTTCGTCATGGATGGTGGACAAAGGCCGGGAGGTCGGGCCGGCCACCGCGGAGGTGCTCCAGAGAATCATGGAGGATAAAAAACACCCGGAACTCGGCTATCGTTCCTGCCTGGGCGTGCTGAGGCTCGGGAAACGTTATTCGAACGAGAGGCTGGAAGCGGCCTGTCGCCGGGCGGTCACCATGAATGTATGCTCCTACAGGAGTATCAAGTCCATCCTCGAAAACTCCCTGGATCGGGAGCCGCTGACTCCGGTGGAGATTCCGGTCGCACATTCGGAGGTCCATCCCAATGTCCGCGGTTCGGGCTACTACCGCAAAGAGAAAGAGGAGGTGGCCTGATGCTGCGCGAACAAACCTTCGAAAAACTGAACTCTTTGAAACTGCACGGCATGGCGCAAGCCTTGGAACAACAACTCGAGAATCCCGATTCCGCAGCGCTCGGCTTCGAAGACCGCCTGGCCCTGCTGGTGGAGGCCCAGTGGTTATGGCGGGAAAATCAGGCCATCAAGTCCAGGCTGCGCCAGGCCACCCTGAAGATTCCGGCCACGATTGAAGACCTTAACTTCCGTCATGCGCGGCAGCTCGAGCGCTCCCTGATCCGGAGCCTGTCCAGCTGCGATTGGGTGCGTCAGCACCACAACGTCTTAATCAGCGGGCCATCCGGAATCGGGAAGACCTACCTATGCTGTGCACTTCTGGATAAAACCTGCCGACAGGGATTCTCCGCCCGCTATCTATCGGCCCCCCGGTTTTTCCGGCGTCTCGGGATTGCCTATGCCGATGGAAGCTTCGACCGGATGCTGGCCAAACTGGCCAAGACCGACGTCATTGCCATCGATGATTGGGGGCTGGCACCGCTCGCCGACCTGCAGAAACAATACCTGCTGGAAGTCCTCGATGATCGTTGCGGGTCGCGATCGACGATGGTGGCCAGCCAGTTTGTTATCGATAAGTGGCATGACTTGGTGGGAAGTCCTACCCTCGCCGATGCGATTATGGAGCGAATACTCTCCAGCAGTTACCGCATTGAGCTCAAGGGCGAAACCCTACGCCCGGTCAGACGAGGCTTGAAGCAGGAGTCCCAGCCCGACGAAAAGGAGGACGCATGAACTCGTCTCCGCTGAGGCTGAAAAATGCGAGAAACTTCTTTGCCGCCGGCCTCGAGGTGCAGCAGGCGCTGGAAATTCTGAGCGATGGGGCTTTCAAGGTCTTCCTGCAGATCTGCTTGAATGCCGAGCGCGAGACCGGGATTCTCGACACCACTCAAGTCGAGCTGGCTCGGAATTTAAAGAAATCCCCGGGCACGATCCGGAAGTATTTGGGCGAAATGGAAAGGGCCCGGGTCTGTCAGAACCATTTCAGTAACAACCCGGTGACGCGGGGATCGGTTCAAATCTCCCCGGCCTTCTGGCCCTATGAAAGGGAGAGGGTCCTCTCTGAAACCGACCAGGGCGCCGACCGATTCATCGCGGAAATCAGAAAAAGGCTTTCGGCGCGCGCCTGTGTGCGTCCCTCCTTTTCTACTGCAGATGAGGTCCTGGCCCGGCGGTGGTTCCAGGCCGCCATCCCCCTGGAGCAGATTGGGCAGGCCATCCTCTTGGGGTGCGCCCGCAAATACGTTGCCTGGCGCAACCACCAAGCGGTCCAGGGTCCGATTTCAACCTTGCGCTACTTCGAACCAATTCTTGAGGAAATCGGCAAGCAAAAGATCGATCCCGATTATTGGGAATTTCTACGCTTGAAAATCCAGCGGCAAGAGAAGCTGTGGATCGAAAAGCATCAGGAAGGAATAGGGCCCTTTTCGATCGCAGAGAAGGGATCCACTGACGATTCCGTGCCAACGGAATCCGAGTAGTCTCGGCTGGGAACTCAGTCAAACTTTGACTAAGTTCCCGGCTTTTTCAAAAAAAGGAAATGATGCTGTTTTTAGTTCCACCATTCGTTGTTTTTGCTTGATGTTGTCCAGTTGAGTCACTATGTTAACTACCAGCGTCGCTTCGCTCCGAGGGGATGGACAACATCCCCGGATTGAATGGACAGCTTCGACCGGAATCGGTGGACAACTTCACCGGAATATGCAGTCCATCACCATTTGCCAAGATGTGGCTGCTATCACCGTAATCCGCACAAGCGCTATGCCTATAGCAACCGGGCATTGAGGCACCTTCTCGCCATGCTGCGCGAGGAAGGTGTCGTCTCCCCTCTCTGTGTGACTGTTCCA
>DATKMG010000559.1:0-6674 GCA_035541995.1 Terriglobia bacterium | reverse complement strand
CGTCAGCGCTTGTTCTCTGTGGTAGCCACTCGGCATCTCCTTGCCCGCAAAAACGCGAAGAACAGGGGCACCTAGCCGTGCGGCACACTCGATCCACTGCTTGACGAGTTCAATGTCTGCCTTGACCCTGGCATCGTCGGGATCCGTGAAATCGTTGCGCACGCCCGTCCCGCTGATGTCCAGGCCCAATAAAAAGGCCTTGCGCTTGATCTCGAAAACGTAATCGTTTTCCGGTATTTTCGGATAGCCTGGGAAATAATAGGCAGTCGGATCGACAGCATCAAATCCCGTCTGCGCACAGAACTCCAGGACCTGGGGGAGGGTCATCTTGGCGTTACTCAAGAGTTCATTGAATGAGAACAAGTTGCAGCTCAGCTTAAGTCGAGGACCCCCGATTCGTTTGATGGGTGATTGCGCCACAGTATTACTCACCCCTGCGATAACGGCGCCGATTACCGGGACACCGGCTGCATGTCTCAAGAATCTTCTTCGGTGCATATTGACCTCGAAAAGGAAACGAACCCTTAACCCTTTGAATTCGAGATGGGAACAAAGTCGGGAAGAAGCTCCCTATGAGTATATCCCTTTTGTAGGAGAGAGATCACCTTCACTGGCCCTCACTGGACTGCCAACGCCGGCTTCAGGGGGTCGAATTACAGCTTTGTAGGCCTTCCAGCAGATCCAATATCTCCGGGCGTGTTCGGGCTGATGTATTCAACTCGAGGTAGTGGTCCATTAGTTTTCGAGCTTCAGCGCAATCCCGTCGGGCCCACTGAATCTTCGCCAAAAGCAAATAAGGACCCGGAGCTTTTCCCCCCGCCAGTTCGCGGGCGGTATTAGCAGATCGCAGGGCCGTATTCAGGTTTCCCATTGCCAGCTGAGCCTCCCCCAAGTAGGCATATGCCGTCAGCCACTTTGGATCGATCGTCAGAGCTCGGTTGGCTACCGCCAGCATCTCCTTATAGCGCTGCGACTCCAAATAGGCCGTTTCCAGATGCGCGTAAGGCAATAGATATTTCGGGTCTTGCGCGATGGCTTTTTCGAACGTATTCAATGCCTCCTCTTTCCTCCCCAGTTGAAGATAGACAAGCCCCAACGCATCCCACAAAAGGGGTTGCTTGCCGACCGCTACCGCCTGCTCATAGAGGCGGGCCGCCCCAGCCCAGTCCCCCTGGGCGGCCAATTTGTTGGCCTGGCGCTGCTTCCTTTCCAGTTCCCGATTTGACTGCGCCACGAGTTGGTCGGAGGTGACAGTTCTGAGTGCCAGCGGTCCCGCCCGTCGTTTTACCAGCATCAGCGCCACAAAGTTTCTCCCTCCACCTGTCACTGTGGCTTCGTCTTCTACCACGGCGAAGTCCCCGAACCGTCCCTGTATCCTGTAACCTCCCTCCCGTACCCTGTCGAATGTGAAAGTACCATCTGCCTTTGTCGTCTTGCGGTACCTGGTCTTGCCCCGGTCGATCAACTCCACCGTCAAAGCCCGCATCGGCGGTCCTCCATCTGCTTCCCGAAACGCATACCCTTCCAGCTTCCCCAGCTGAGCAGCAGCATGCCGCTCGATCTCGCCAATTGAACAGAACCGGAGAGAGGGGATTGAAACCTTCATAGCAGGTTGGACAGATGTGAGAATCAGGCTACTGCCTCCATGCAGGATCGCCAACAGTGTAGCGCGCCACCGAAACATCCCATGCTCCCCTTCAATGCGCCGCAGGAACCGGGCTAGCAAAGTCCAGATGGAAACCAAGACGGCATGGTCTTAGCGAAATTCCAGGATGGCGGTCTCCTGTGCCGGAACAGACATCTGTAACCCCGTAACCGGCATCTCCGTGCGGCGATCGAGGATGCGACTGAAGTTGAACGCAGGCTGGAGACTGACCCGCATGTCCCGCTCGGAGTTGTTGTAAAAGTAAGCCAACCGGCAGTTCTTGAAAACAGTCACGCGGTACTCAAGATTTGGCACAACATCCCCCTTTTCGTTGGACACGCGTAGATCAGGCCTCAGACCAACCTTGTCTGCTACAAAAGCCAAGAAACGTCCCCAGCTCAAAGGGTCAAGTGGGGCGGCAAGCCAGTACAGTGCACCGTGGCCCTTGGGCACTCGGAGCAAGGCAGGCGAGCCATCCTGGAAGCGGGCCAGGACCAGCGAGTGATCACCTTCCAGAATCTGCCTGCCTCCTGCCGCCTGGAGTGGGGTTCCCCCTACGGCAAACGGTTTCCCTCTGTCCTCCCAGAGTGGCATCCTCGGTAAATCAGCGAGGTTGCAATCGGTCACCAGACCTTCCCCATGCTTGAGCTGTGGAGGCTCGCGCTTGACCAAACGGACCCCGAGAGCATGAAGGGTTTCTGAAGGGTGGGTGTACTCATCAGCGAGCAGCGAATCGGGAGAGACGATCACTGTCCCACCTTGGTCCACCCATTTTAGAATCGCAGTAACCACGCGGGCAGGAATGAACTCCGCTCCAGTGAGTACAAGAATCTTCCGTCCGCGCAAATCACCCGTCAGGATCTTCTTCTCCGTTGTTAATCCGACGTACAATCCAGCGGATTGAGATGCTTTATAAGTCCGGCGCAGCTCGGAAAGGTAGGGAAAGTTGTCCGTCTCGCGAGACTGCTCTGGCAATTGTTGGAGCATGGAGGATTTCGAATACAACAATGCGACAGGCCGGGGGGCACTAGCCAGGGCCGCGATCTCGCGACTCAAGCGGCGGAGGTCCAAAGCGTCTCGCATGGCCTTCGCGATGTCCTGTAGTTGAATGGTATAACTTTGAGGAAAAGAAGAAGCCCACTCATTGATCGGCTCGTTCGGAGTCCATTGCTTCCGGTCGTTCCACCACCACATGGAAATTGCCGCATCTCCATGCAGAAAACTGGGCAGAATCTGATGGATAACACCGTGATACTCGAAGTCAATGACCGGCTTGCTGCTGGCCAAGGTGTGCAAATACTCAGGCATCAGGGTATCGAGTTCATAATTCTCTTCCAGGACTGTACTTGTGATCCCGGAATCCGCGAGCTCCTCTTCGTCGACCCCGGTCCAGAATGCAGGGCTGAAATCGAAATAGGGCGATCCGACCGTCAGGGGCTTTGAGGGTTCCCACTTTCGGATCTGGTCCCGTGTCCACCGAATCTGCTCCAGGAATCGATAGAGATTGAAACTCGACCAGTCAAGCCACAAGGCGCGATTGGAAGCCGCTTGCTCCTGCCTCGGCATGGGCACCTCGACGAAATTGGTAAAGTGCGTTCCCCAAATGAGATTGGCAGTTCCTACGTTCCCGTGTTTATGCTGTAACCAGTCCGCCCACATGCGCTTTGTAAATTCGCAATAACAGACATAGGTGTATTCATACCCCAGGTTTTGAACCAGATGTTGATGGTCGCCGGCATTCGCGTGCTCGAAGGTTTCGATCGTCTTCGCCACTGCTTCCCGGCTCCGGGGGCTTTCCAGGCAAACATTGACAGGAGGGCCAACAACCTCCCAGGAACTGCGATCGCGAATGATATGGTCGGCATGGTCCCAGCCAACGCGGTGTGTTTCAGGATACTTCTGGTAAGCTTCCCAAATCGGCTGATGTTCAACATCGTGCCGGGTCCCGCCCGCCACCAGTTGTGTTCCGTAATCAGTTTGGCTATTGGCAAACCAGCGCAACAGGGGACCTTGGTGATTGTAAAGCATTCCGAACAGGAGGATCGGGGCATCACCCAGACGGAAATAGCTGCCGCGAATCGCAAGCCTCCCGTAGTCGGGAATGGGTGGCACTATACGCTGCGGTGCCTTGTCGTCGATCACATCTTGGAGTTCCTGAGCGGCTTTGGATGTCCCTTCCAGCAGGAAATCCAGCACCTTGCGCTGTTCTTCGGCACGATTCTGCCAAAATGCAACCAGGCGACTGTTGAAAGCAATCTGGCTGAGAAATGGAAAGATCTCTGCATAGGCTGTCTCGATTCCGTGGGCTTTGGCCTGCTCGATTTTTCCACGAAGAACGTCCAGTTCCACTTCCACCTTCTTTCTGAGGGCAGCCAGATTGGGGTCCGACTCTCGAAAAAGGAGATCGCCATAGGGTTGCTTCTGGAGTTTCGCCGAGACTTTGCTGAGCCGCAACTGGGAAAGGCGAAATGTCTTGTCATCGGTGAATTTGAGGTCCAGCCCATCGCGAAGAAACAATGGTTGGAATGCAATGCCCAGGTACGCGATCCGATGCGGATCGATGGGTTGCTCCGTAGGAGATCGCATCGCTTCCAAGCTGATTTCGACCGTGTTGCGGCCGGGCCCAATTACAGAACCATCAAAGGTTCCGCCAGTATAGGTTTCTGCCGGAGGATGATCGACTCGGTTTGAGAGACGAACGTAGATGGAAACTGGCTCTGGGTAAGGATTGTCAACATTGAACTGCAGAGATTTCCAGGAGCTCCAATCAGTGACCGGCAACCGTGTGGTCTCCAGGCCTGTGGTCGCGTACCCCTTCCAAAACGTCACTTCGATGGCCGTATTTCCCAAGGCCCTGAGATCGCAAAAAACCCCTTTCCAGATTGACGATACATTGGGGGACGAAAACAATTCATCCAAGTCCCTGGTGGATTGGCCGTGCGAACAGGCCTGCATCAGCCAAATGGAGCATGCGAGGATCGATAAGACCAGAAGTCTGCGCATTTTTTCTTTCCTCTCTTCATGTAAATCCCCTCCGGGGGGGGCCGCTTGCGGCTCGGGGGTTGGGTCCTGAAAGTCGCGGATCCCATTCAAACCCGTCCCTGGCGCTTGGCGGCCGCCGTCGCCTGCGCCTTCCCCTCCGCCGGAGGGGAGTTGTGAGAGGATTAAGAATTCCGGAAAAACGCCGTGTGAGGTTGAGGCTTTGAGAAACCCTCAACGGCCTACACTCATTCCAAAGGTCTTGCGGCAGCTTTGTAGGCCGGGTCCCCCAACCCGGCGCATTTTTTCACGGCTTCAGAGGATTTTCATCATACTCGCATAGACTCCCTGGGAGGCGGTGGATGGAGTCATCCCACTCCAAATTGCAGAGTGCAAAGTGCAATGACCGCTATGCCTCGGAAAAAAATCACAGCATCTCAATATAGAAAGGCGCTGCCACAACCGGCTTCTCATTCTATCCGGAGATGAATTTTGTATCTTGCCCGTTGGGCACTTTGCCGATATAGTAGGTGTAGAGATTCACTTCCGACCTCTTGAACTTTGCAAGTCGGCCTGATACCTCCGTAGAAAATTATTATGATTATGAAGTACAGCTGTGCGCAATGCGGCGATGATCTGACCGTCCGAGAAGTGGGCAACCACCAGTCAACTTGTTCTAAATGCAACAAGCCAACTTCGTCTAGCTCCGTTTCATCCCGCCCACTTTCTGCCGCTCATATTAAGAACAACTTCGACAAGCTTCTTAACAGGGAATTCAAGAAGTCCAGAAAGCACCCCCGAAATTAGTACTCCTTTTCGGAACCTCCTCAGGGCAAGCGGGGTCGGACCTTGATTGCTGTCTTTTGTCCGATCCGTCTGGCTGGGGCCAGCAAGTCGCTGACAAACTGTTCTTTCATTTTTGGAAAAGTCGAAGACTAGTCAGTGCACTTCATGCCAGCAGTTTCGTGACAATTTCTCCCCGAACGTCGGTTAAGCGGAAATGGCGGCCCTGGAATTTGTAGGTCAGGAGTTTGTGGTCAACCCCCAGGCAGTGCAAGAGGGTCGCCTGCATGTCATGGACGTGGACAGGATCCTTAACTACATTGTAACAATAATCGTCGGTCTCACCGATGGTGATCCCAGCCTTGGTCCCGCCCCCAGCCACCCACCAGGCAAAACAGCGCGGATGATGATCCCGGCCATAATTTCCTTCGGTCAATTTGCCCTGGCAGTAGACCGTTCGACCAAACTCTCCTCCCCAAACTACCAATGTATCCTCCAGAAGGCCTCGCTGTTTCAAATCCTGGACGAGAGCCCCTGAAGGCTGGTCGACGCCTCCGCACTGCAGGGCGATATCTCGAGGCAGGTCTTGGTGCTGGTCCCAACCGCGATGGTAAAGCTGGACGAATCGGACATTACGTTCGGCCAATCGCCTAGCCAGAAGGCAGTTGGCGGCATAGGTCCCCGCCTTTCGAGAATCAGGACCATACATTTCAAAAATATGCTCCGGTTCCTTGGAGAGGTCCATCAACTCCGGTACCGAGGTCTGCATTCGATAGGCCATTTCGTATTGGGCAATCCGGGTATCAATCTCCGGATCCAGGTAGATCTCGGCTTTGATGCGGTCGAGCTTTTCAATTCCGTCCAGCATCCGGCGCCGGGAGGCCTTGTCGATACCAGGCGGGTCAGACAGGTAGAGCACTGGATCACTGCTCGAACGAAATTTAACCCCTTGATGGTTGGAGGGGAGAAAGCCGCTGCTCCATAGGCGGGAAAACAGGGGCTGGTCAACATTCAAGGCATTGGCCTGCGAGATCAGGACCACAAAGGCCGGCAGGTTCTGGTTTTCACTACCCAATCCATAGCTGACCCAGGCTCCCATGCTGGGCCGCCCCGGTTGCTGGAAGCCCGTTTGGATGAAGGTTATTGCCGGATCGTGGTTGATGGCTTCGGTATTCATCGTCTTGATGATGGCGATGTCATCGACGACTTTGCACGTATAGGGCAGCAACTCACTGAGCCAGGTTCCCGATTTACCGTACTGGTTGAA
>DATKMG010000558.1:0-5813 GCA_035541995.1 Terriglobia bacterium | reverse complement strand
GAAGCCATTCGCCTTTGGGAGCGCGGTAGGCAGACCACTTTCATCGGCATGGAACAGGTTGAGAAGATCTCCTATCTCACACACCGGGACGAGAGGACCCGTTGCTATTTCTGCAAGAACAAGTGCCTGCGAACGTTTATCGATGTTCAGGTGGGGAATCGTGAAGGAGCAGGAACTCCCCCTAAAAAATCCAAGATCCCCATTGTCGAGGGGGTGCGGCGGTTAATCGTCGGCAACAGCTGCGAGCGGGGACTGGTGGAAGATGTTGAGGACATGAAGGTCATCAAGCGGGGTCTGGATTCTGTCAAGAACGACAACCCCAATTTAGTGGAATTGGGTGCCCGGGCGGTCTGGAGGGCGACAAGTCCTCCTCTTGTCAAGGACACTCTACCGAGATTCGCGCTGACATCCTCGGCCAGGCGCCGCGCAGAATTGATGAAAAGACGGGAGAAAATTCGGATCGGGATACCCCGCGTCTTGAACATGTATTCTCAGAATCCCCTGTTTAGTGCCTATTTTGAAAGTCTGGGAATCCCGTCGGAGAACCTGGTCTACTCCGATTTTACAACCGAGCAACTGTATAAGGATGGGGCCAAGAGGGGGGCTATTGATCCCTGCTTCCCCAGCAAAGTAGCCATCCCCCATATCCATAACCTCCTCCACGTCCACCACAAGAAGAAGCCGTTAGACATTATTTTCTTCCCCATGATTGATTGTCTAACCAGCGACCTGGTTAATACCCAGGCCAGCCGGGCATGCCCAACGGTAACGGCGACTCCTGAGGCAGTGAAAGCAGCCTTCACCAAGGAAGGAGATCTTTTTGCCAAATTGGGTGTGAAGTTTTGTGACACCTTTGTCAACATCACAGAAGCAAAGCTGTTCGCCAGACAAATGTACAACGAGTTCAAGGAGGTCCTGGGGTTGTCGGAAGAAGAAAACCAGCGGGCGGTGCAGCAGGGTTTCAGAGCCTTGAAGCATTACAACAACGTGGTCCTAAGAGGCACGGCGCGGAACGTGTTGCGTCAACTGGAGGCTGAAAACCGAATCGGAATCGTTCTGCTGGGCAGGCCGTACCACAATGATCCAGGTATCAACCACGAGATTCTGGAAGAATTCCAGAAGGCCGGTTATCCGGTCTTGACCCAGGATTCACTGCCCATCGATGATGACATTCTGGATCGTTTGTTTGGTGAGGAGGTTCGAGCCGGGATTATTTCTCACCCGATGGACATTTCAGACGTGTGGAAGAATTCCTATAGCGAGAATACGAGCCGGAAGATCTGGGCAGCCAAGTTTATCGCTCGTCATCCCAACCTGGTGGCCTTGGAACTGTCCAGCTTCAAATGCGGCCATGATGCCCCCATCTATACGGTTGTGGAGGAAATTGTCCAGAATTCCGGGACCCCTTATTTTTGCTTCAAAGATATCGATGAAAACCGGCCTACGGGGTCTATTAAGATCCGTGTAGAAACCATCTCCTACTTCCTGAAGCGATACCGGGAAGATATGGTGACAAGCCGGGAAAAGAGAGTCACTTTGGAGCAGCGGTTGAAGGAATTTGAAGAGCGACTCCGGGATGAGTTAATCCTGGCCATGGGATCTCCTCATTCGTCCGGACTGGGCAATGAAGTGGAGACTCCTTTCCCGATTTTGAATGAACAGGTTGCGGAAGAACCCATGGCCATGACTGCGGGAAGGTAACTTGGCTGTGATGGAATCAGACAGGATCATGTTTCAGATCTACCGTGAAACCGGATACAACCGTAAGTACAAAGTGGTTTACTTCACTGAGCTTCAAGACCGCAACCGTGAGGCGGAAATAAACCGGGCTCTGGCGGGCGAGGGTTTTTTTGATGGGTTTATCCGGGGGTTTAAGAAAGATCAGGCTAAACGGGTAATCGAGGGTGCGCTTCAACGGTTGAATGACGGCGAAACCGTCTCGTTGGAAGAACTGCAGGCAGGACTTGCAGAGTATTTAGTATGAGTCTTAGTACCCCTTTGAGGAGAGGAGGAACGGCAGGGTCAATCTGATACAATATAGCAATTTGCCTGAAAATTTGATATGATTTAAGGCTTGATTTTTTGGGTGGAGTTGGTTCATAGTGTCAGCTTTGCCTGCCTGTCTTCCGCGTTCGCGGGTGGATCTAGGCTGATTCAATCCGGGACCAAAGACATCTTTCATAGAGAACTTGTAAAGAGGAGAAAGATCACCATGCCAAGGATGATAGGCAAACGCGTTTTGAAGTATGTAGATAGTGCCGTGTGCAAAACGGCCGGGATTGCGTTTGACACCATTCAGTTTTTCAACAAGTATAGTCCAAACCCTTCATTTACCCCCAAGTGGTCTGACAAACCGTTGCTTAAATCCTGGGAAAAATCGAAGCCCACATTGGGATGGCCCCGGACTACTGACTCCTTGTGCCCGGAGTGCGTCAAAGAGGCCCGCAAGCAAATACTGGAAGGGGAAGAAGACTGGCGGGTGCTGGTCACGCAACGCATCGGAGAGATCAAGGCCAATATTATCGAAAAAGATAACCGGGTCTGGATGGTAAAGGAATGCCCCATTCACGGCAAGTTCGAAGACCTCATGGCGATTGACGCCACATTCTTGAGTTGGATCGAGAAGAACTTTCCCGGTCGGGACATCCGGGCCCACAATGACGAGGACCTTCACAATCACGGCACAAGTACTATCAAGCACGGCCGTGGGTCTGTGCTGACCGTGGATCTCACCAATCGCTGCAACATGATGTGCGACCCTTGCTTCATGGATGCAAACCAGGTGGGTTTTGTTCATGAATTGGAGTGGGACGACGTTCGGGAAATTCTTGATAATGCCATGAAGATCAAGCCGCGTCGCCAGATGTCGGTCCAGTTTTCAGGCGGCGAGCCGACCATGTCACCTCACTTCATTCGGGCCATTCGTTACGCCCGCGAATTGGGATTCAACAGCGTTCAGGCGGCTACCAATGGCATCGAGTTTGCCAAGAGCAAGGAATTCTGCAAGCAGGCTGCGGAGGCCGGATTGCGCTATGCCTACCTGCAATTCGATGGCATCGGCAACGACGCCAACAGCCACCGCCACATCGGCAACCTGTTTGATGTGAAGCTGCGGGCCATTAACAATATGCACGAAGCAGGGATCGAAATCATTCTGGTGATCACCTTGGTCAACGGGGTCAACAACGACCAGGTTGGGCCGATCATCCGGTTTGCATGCGATAACCCCAAGAAGATCTCCTTTATCGCGTTTCAACCGGTTTCCTTCACAGGACGAGACGAAGACGTCACTCCGGAACGGCGGTTGCGCCAACGGTATACCCTGTCTCACCTGGCTCATGATGTTAAGAAGCAGGTGGGCATTACCGAGCCCACACGCGATTGGTTCCCGATTTCGCTGATGGGACCGTTTGCTGACTTTGCCGACCTCGCACATGGACCGGAGTCTGAATGGGGACAGGTCAGTTGCGGTTGCCATCCTAACTGCGGCGTGGGAACGGCCATGATGATCAACAAGGAAACCAAAGAGATGGCGCCGGTGCCGGAGTTCCTGCACATCCCCGGATTGATCCGTGATATCACAGCTATTACCGACGCAGCGCGAAGCAAGTGGTTCTCAAACCTCATGATGGGTCTGGCCCTTCTCAAAAACTACCGGCCCTTCAAAGCACCCAAAAGCCTGGCATTGATCGATCTATTAAAGAAATTCGACAAGTCGTTCGCCCTTTCCGGGAAGAATTATGGGAACGTCGGGAAAGACCGGACGCTGGAAGACATCGAGCAACGTCGGAAAGACCCCTGGAATTTCCTCTTTATTGCCGGCATGTGGTTCCAGGATCTGTTCAACTACGACTTCCGACGCACTGAAATGTGCATCATCCCCTATGGAACGCAGGAAGGGGAAATCTCTTTCTGTGCTTATAATACCGGTATCGGATGGCGGCAGATTATCGAGAACATTCACAAAAATGCCACGGTTGCGGAGTGGTACCGAAACCACGGCAAACACGAAGTCTTTGCCGGCGGGAAAAATGTCAATCTGGATTCCTATGAGCATGTCCTCGCCATCAATTCCAAGGACGCAGCCCGGGTTCGTGGGAAATCGGAACTGCCGCAGACCGCTGCCGAGGAAGAACGACTGCGCAAAAAGGCTGCCCGCGAGGCCGTTGAGGTTCGGAAAATTTACGAAGAGATGGTCCTGAAGAAGAAGGCTGAACCTGAACTGGTTCAAATTGGTGAGCCGATTCGCCGTTAGGTTTCTTCCTGTGAAATCGTCTCTTTAGGTCTAGTGGGCCGTGGTTTCATGCGGCCCATTTTTTGTCTGAGGTGAAATTCATCTATTGCGTAAGGAGCATTTTTAGGGACTCATGATTGCCGCGGAGCGAAATACTTTTCAGTCTTACCTTGAAAAACATAATGAAGCGAACTGGGCAGAGGTGCTCGGAAAACTGCTTCCTTTTATTCATCCTGTGGACCAATTGGCCACTCGAATCTGGTTCTCCTTTTGGCCCCTGAAACTCTCCCGATCTCTCCACCAGGCTGAAGATCCTCAGCGCGTAGCCAGACACCTTCTGCTTGATGGGAAATACCGTTTAGAAGAGCAACTCGACTCTTCGGTGGAATTTCTTTACGGTGCCAGGTTCTGGCCCGATGTGAAACGAGCCATTCTGACACACGTTGAAAAAAACACAAGACCGGAAGGAACGTCGCTCGAACGGCGGATTCAGCAGGTTGCCAGCCAGGTGTCTTCTGAAATACGAGTCGCCGAGGCCGTTGTTTTAGGAATCACCGCGGTGGGCTTTATGGCGCTGCAGCAAGTCGGTATTGAGGTCTTTTCGGAGGCTGGTGGGAGACCATCTACCCGGCCCGTAGATAGGCGGATTCCCGAAGAAGTGCTGAGGACCAGATGCGCTGAAAGTCGGCCGGGTTTATTAGGAATCTTACACCGCGTCGACCGCAAGTTTGTGGTTACATTTGACGAGAATCGGAAGGACTCGACATTCAAAGTGGTTCGGGGCCAAGATCTTTCTATGGCCAGCGCTGCTGACACCCGTGATTTTAAGAACCAGGACCCTCGGCGCATTGCTGGGCCGATTCCGGCTCAGTGTCGTAGCGCTGCCTGCGGCTATTGCTGGGTCGGAGTTCTTTGGGGAAAGGAAAAGCTCTCCCCGGTGACTCCCTTTGAAAAGCAGCGGCTCCGCCATTTCGGGTATGCATCCGTCGAGAGTGAGGGCGAGTCTCATCCCCATATTCGCCTCTCCTGCCAATCGAGGTGCTTCGGCGATGTCGTCCTGGTGGTTCCTCCCTGGAACGGAGTTCTGGATGGAAGGGAATGAAAAACGGATATTACAGTCGGCGATACTAAAATCAGGCGGCCGCGATGCGGCGCCTAGGACGTCGACACGATCTGGAAAGGAACCTCAGGGCAGTTCTGATCCGAGGGGCCATTGTTCCTATTGACTTATCTGTAACCGCTATTATCGATTGCACGCGAGCACGCGAGGGCCATTGTTTCTTTTCTGATGCAGATTCGTTAAAATGGAATTGACATAAATAGCTGAGATGAGGGTGTTTCTTAGAAAATTGAAAAGGAGGTCAGTTTTTCATGCTGACAGTGACTGAAAAGGCGCAGGGTAAAGTAAAAGAGATCCTGACCAGCCAAACAGAGCATTTTGAAGGGATCCGAGTGCAGGTTGTGGGAGGTGGCTGTTCCGGGTTCCAATATCATATGGGGTTTGAAAGCCAGGCTAACGGCGGAGATGAGATCCTGGATATGGGGGGATTCAAAGTATTTGTCGATCCCGGAAGCTTGA
>DATKMG010000557.1:0-5329 GCA_035541995.1 Terriglobia bacterium | reverse complement strand
CCTTCTGGGCCCGCTCCTTGCCTCCAACGCCCTTCCAGAGGGATTCACGGTAGTTCAAGTCATAGGACACGACAGTCCCGTGGCGTTGAGCAACCTCCATGGCTTCCTTGGCAAGCAGCGGAGTAGTCTCAGACAAAGCGCAGAAGATGCCACCGGTGTGGAACCAGCGAGCCCCTTCCTTGCCGAAGATCTGCTCCCAATCAATATCTCCAGGCTTAAGTTGAGAGGCTGCAGAATGACCCCGGTCAGAACAACCCAGGGCCGCCCGGACGCCAAATCCTCGTTCGGTGAAATTCAGTCCATTGCGGACCGTTCGTCCGACGCCATCATATTTCACCCACCTCAAATGGGACTGGTCGACGCCTCCCTGGAAAATCAAATCCTGAATCAGCCTTCCCAAGGGGTTGTCAGCCAGTGCGGTGACCACCGAAGTCTCCAAGCCAAAACAACGCTTCAAACCGCGGGCCACATTGTATTCACCCCCGCCCTCCCAGACTTGAAAGCAGCGGGTAGTTGCAATTCGGCCGTCACCGGGGTCCAGACGCAGCATGATTTCTCCAAGGCTGACCTGATCCCAGCGGCATTCCGATTTGGGTTTAATCATGAGTTTTGCCACGGTTTATCTCCTGAGTGTCCTCTAAGTATAAAGATCGGGTTCTTGACCATTGATGGGCTGACTTGAAAGGCCAGGGCCGTCTGAAGGTTACAACCTCGAATCCCAAGACATGAACAAAAAGAAAAATCGAAGGCCTGCAATGTGAACGTTCCTTGTTCCTGCAAGGGTTCCCACAACAGTGGCGCCAGTATAGCAGGTTTTTCAGCCAACCTTAAAGGGCATTCACATGTTGATGTGGTGGGAGTTGCTAGAAGTGCCCCTGCACCCGAGTTCTGGTGCATGAAAGGATCTACGCACACTGCTCTATAGGTTCCCCACATTCCGCCCGGCTCAGGCGGCAGGACCCTAGCTGGGGTCCCTTTTCTACAGACGTCTGGCTCCTAGCGGAGCCATCACCCATCACTGAGAAGGTGTGAAAAGATTCCACTGGGTCGGGGACCCAGCCTACAACCTCGTGGGAATGCCTTTGGATTCATGGTAGGCCGTGTGCCCTTTCACGGCGTTTTTCCGGAATTTCGAAATCTCTCGCACCTTCTGACCCAGTACGGTTCATTGACCCAGGTAAAGGAGTTTTCGACTGGTTCAAAATTCAAAACAGCCAGGAACTCGCGGTCCCTAACCCTACTATTTGTGCATATACTTTTCGAACCATTCAAAGGTGCGTTCCGACACGTCTTTCAGGTGGGCCCGATCTGCAAAACTGTGACCTTCGCCTGCATAGACTACCAATTGTGTCGGCACTCCCAGCGCTTTGAGTGCATGCCAGAATTCGAATGACTGAGGGGCAGGACACTCAGCATCACGCTCGCCCACAACCACCAGCGTCGGGGCTTTTACCCGCTTGATGAAACTAATCGGCGAACTGTTTTCATAAACCACCGGATCATCATAAACGGAGGCTCCAAAAAATGGGATCATCCACTGGTCGATCAAATTTTCTCCGTAGTAGCTTTGCCAATTCGCGATCCCAGCCCCGGCCACAGCCGCAGCAAACCGATCGGTTTGCGTGACCGCCCACATTGTCATGTAGCCGCCATAGCTCCATCCGCTAATGCCGACACGTTTGGGATCGACCGGGCAACGCGCCAGAACCGTGTCCACTCCAGTCAGGATGTCACGAAGGTCACCACCGCCGAAATCTCTTATGTTGGCCGCCGTGAAGGCTTCTCCTCGTCCATAACTTCCGCGAGGGTTGGGGAACAACACGAAGTAGCCCTCTGACATCAGCGGGCCTTCAATATCCCCTGGCCAGTAAGCAGTAACCACACTTGCTGGCCCTCCGTGAACGAACACTACCAAAGGATAAAGTACTCCAGGTTGTTCCTGCTTCGGATGAACGAGCCAGCCTTGTACCTCAAGCCCGTCGCTCTTCCACTCCAGGCTCTCTGCCAAGCCCCACGTCACCTTCTGCTTGTTGTTAACGTGAGTGAGTTGTTTCCAGGAACCGATAGCGCCGGCCCAAACCTCGGGGGGCAATTGGAAAGACTGGCGGACCGAGGCACACGTGGAGCCGTCATCCGCCACCGCAAAGTTCGAGTAGTAACCCCCAGAAGTGAGATTCTCCTCGCCATGCCATAAAGGCTCGATGGTTTCATTTGACATATTCAGGATTGAGATGCCGCTGCCGCCACCTTCGTATTCTGTGAAGAAGAGCTTCGACGGTGAAATCCACCTTAGCCATGTCGGAGACGATTTCCGGCCTGAGGTGTAGTTTCGGGCTGTGCCTCCCTCAGCTGACACCGTTTGAATATCACCGCCGTGAAAACCTTCATCGCTCATAAGTCCCTCGATAAAGGCGATAGTTCGGCCATCGGGTGACCATCGGGGAATGGCAATCTGCCGCCTGGGATGATAGACGACACTTGTCTTGCCGGTCTGGCAATCCACGACATAAAGCTGAGCCACCCACCAGTTGTCATCTCCAGGGCCGGGGGCAGCTGTCACTGCCAGTCGTTGGCTTTCGGGCGACCAGTCGTAGTCGTACACGTGGAGGTCGGGAGGGGTCACCAGTCGTACGTTTCCTGTCCCAACATCAACGATGGCAACCCGCTGGTTACGGATCGCTTCTTCAATCGCCCCTATCCGTGATTCCTGGGCAGCCAGGGGTCCTCCACCAGACCCGCCCTCGACATGAAGGAAGGCGATTCTCCTGCCATCAGGAGACCAGCGTGGTCTGGCCACGAAGCCGTTGGCCTTCGTCAACTCCAGAGGATCGCTGCCATCGGCTCGAGCTACCCACACTTGACTTTGCCCGTTCCCGCCTGCATCCGAGAGAAATGCCATTCGGTCGGAATCCGCTGAAAAGGCCGGGCTGGACTCCCCATGCAACCCTTCACCGGTAGGTCTCAACTGCACGGCTCCCCTGCCCTTTCGCCATTCCTGCACATACAACCCATCGTGCTCGCTTTCGGACTTTTGCACCCAGGCCACCCGGTTACCATCAGGAGAGATGGCGATCTCTCCGATTTCCGAGGTCTGGGCCAACAGTTCCCAGGTCTTTGCACTTCTCGACTCTATCGCTGCCTGTGGCCAAGCAGACTCCCCGCATAGAAATAGGAGAAGAGTCAGATTCAATGCAAAGTAGACGACGAAGCTCATTACACCGGCTATGGATGCCGGGCCTTGATTGACTTTCTCGTCCGTAATGATTGGATTGTTGTCGAATCTCTGTCTGATCATCCTTTTGTCGGTCAACCTCATGAAGAGGTGGTCCTTCCTTTCCAATAGTCGTCCGAGTGGCAGTCCTCTCGGAGTGCATTTAGTGGAACCAGGGCATTCTGGCCCATGTCATTTAAGTTTTCAGTGAATATCATTAAGAAAACATGAAACGGGACGAGGGCGTCCCGCCTCCAAACTTTTGGAGACGCCGCGCCCCCGCGGCGCGTGAGTGGTGATTGACTGAATTGGCCGGTATCCAGGAAATTTAAGTGACATTAGACATTCTGCCGGCCTTCTTAGGAGTCTATACCGCTCACAGAAATACGACCTCGATCATTTGTGAAATGGCCCACTAGGGCATTATAGGCAAGATGATATGTGAGGGGTAGGTCCTCGATCGGTAGATCTTCTGCGTTGCTACCCGGTAGTCCGATTCCCGGGCTTTGAAAATGTTGTCTACAAAGGTCTGAGGATTACGGTCGTACAGGGGAAACCATGTGCTCTGAACCTGGACCATGATCCGGTGACCTTTCATGAACACATGGTCGTTGGTGTGCAAGTCAATTCGGTAGGGCGTGACCTGGTCCGCCACAATCGCTTTGGGATGCTCAAAACTCTCGCGGAAGCGTCCGCGCAGGATTTCACCGGCAATCATCAGCTCGTATCCAGCCAACGACGGGTTCTCCGGGTGAGAATCCGGATAGACGTCTATCAGTTTCACAACCCAGTCGCTGTCTGTCCCGGATGTCGAAGCATAGAGTTCTGCAGCAATATCACCAGCGATCTTTGTCTCTTTGTTCAAGGGCTCGGTTTCCCAGGTCAAGACATCCGGGCGGTTATCTACGAAACGCTGATCTTCCACAAGCCAGGTAGGCCAGCCTCCGCCCGGATAGGTCGGGCTGATGGGCCGGTGCCGATATGGGACGGGGTGCGCGGGATCGGAGACGTACGTGTCAAATGGGTTACCCTCTCCGGCAGGGGGGTCAAACGAAAGCCTGCCATTCGACTGGAGGTAGATGTTCCTGTCCTGAATCTCCCGCGGCGGCCATGAATCGTACTTCTCCCAACGGTTAGAACCTGTCTCGAAGACCATGGCCTCTGAAGTCCATTTCGGCCCCTTACCCTTAAGCCAGTATGCAAACCAGGGGGCTTCAATCTCGGTGCGAAAATATTTGCTGGTATTGCAGTCAAATGGAATTGCCCCAAGTTTGCTGCCGTCCGGACCCATCCAACCACCATGATTCCATGGGCCGACGACCAGGTAGTTCAGGTGATTCGGGTCGTTCTTCTCAAACAGCTCATACACCTTGAGCGGTCCGTAGAAATCTTCCTGATCCCACCAGCCGCCGACATTGAGATTGGGAACGCGGGGAGCACCAATGTAAGGAGCAAAGGCCTGCTTCTGCCAAAATTCGTCGTAATTGGGATGATTGATGAAGTCGTTCCATGTAGGAATCTTGCTATGGAGATATTTCTCATTGGCGTTCGAGAGGGTGCCCAGTTCAAGATACCACTGGTAGGTGTCAGCGCGTTCAAACTCGAAGTCGCTATTTTTTTCCTTGGTGGTCTCCATGCGTGCTGCGTATTCAAATCCATAACTGAGGCGGAATGCGCCGTTATGGTGGAAGTCATCACCCAGAAACATATCGGCAGGTGTGGCTTGTTCCGATGCCGCTTTCAATGCCGGATGTGGATCCAAAAGCGCCATCGTGGTCAGCCAGCCGCCGTAAGAGATACCTTTGATGCCTACCCTCCCGTTGTGACCATTCACATTTTTCAGCAGCCACTCAATCGTGTCATAAGTGTCGGTGCTTTCATCAATCGCTTTGGGATCATTTTTCCCCCGCACTGGGCGCATCATCACAAACTGACCTTCAGACTTGAAGCGCCCTCGGATGTCCTGGAAGGCAAAGATATAGCCATCGGGAAGAAGATGCCAGTTGGAGGCACGCAGGTCTTTTTCCTCGCCGAGGGCACCGTAGGGAGTACGCGACAACAGAATGGGCAGATTCTCTTTGATCTCTTTGGGCACAAATATAACGGTATGCAGACTGA
>DATKMG010000556.1:0-8457 GCA_035541995.1 Terriglobia bacterium | reverse complement strand
GAACATATCCCAGCTCCACACGCTTCGACAGAGGAGCACAAACAGCGTTCTTAGCTTCTTTTATGGGGCCCCCTGTGGCTGCGATTTCAGCTTTCAAAGCCTCAAAGACGGGCTCTTCAAGCCAGTAGACAAATTTCCGATAACTGTAAGTACTCTTCATCCTTACGCTGGAGTCCCTGGTGCCACTGCTTTCCCGAAAAGTTATTTATCATCTTTCAAAGCGCTTCTCACCAAATGCATCATATCAGTCATTACCAGGGGTGAGTTCAAAGCGCCAATGCCCACCTGAAGACCGGCGTAGCAAAAAGGACAGGCGCTAACCAGCTCTTCGGCCCCTGTCTGTTCGGCTTCCCTGATTCTTGCTTGGGCCATCTTGTTTTGCAAGTCCGGGAATCCTGCCTTGACACCACCTCCGGCACCGCAACAGCGAGAATATCGTCCATGTCTGGGCATTTCCACGAGTTCCAGGCCAGGAATCGCTTGAATGACCGCTCTGGGTTCATCAAGAATCCCTGATGCTCTGCCCAAATGGCAAGGGTCGTGGTAGGTAATTACTTTTTCAACTGGAACTTCGAATCTTAGCTTCTTTTGCTCGATCAGCCGATGCAGGAATTCAACGGTGTGCAATACTTCAAAATTCAGTCTTCCCACTTTGGGGTAATCCTCTTTGATCGTTTTGAAGCATCCTGAACATGAGGTTACCAAGGTTTCGATGGAAAGATCATTCAAAAGCTTGATGTTGTCTGAGGCAATCCGCTCGTACTCCGGATCGCCCATCCTTAAAAGAACGCTCCCACAACATTTCTCGTGCTCTCCCAAGCACCCGTAGTCAATTCCAAGGATCCTGAATACGTTGACGGTATCGATAGCAATCTGGCTAATGTTTAAGTCATAAACGGCCGTACAACCTAAAAACAGAAGAATTTTGCTCTTTGTTTTTTTTATTTCAGGCGGCAACTCGGCTATAAGTTCTTCCTTTCTAGCGCGCCGTGCCCATTTCACTCGTCCCTGACGAGGCTGCTGCCAGGGGTTATCGTAGGACTTTACACTCTTCGCTAGTGTCTTTTGCTGTTCCAAGGGACCGTAGCCTACTGAAACCATCAGTTCGCGCATGTTTTCCCAAAGATTGACCGTGTCAATGTTTGCGGGACAGACTACCTGGCATTGACCACAAGTCGAACATTCATACAAATTAAGAGCGAAACTCCGCACCTCGTCCTCGCTAATCTCCTGCCGGCGGAATATCTTTTGTAATAACCACCTTGCCGGGTCAGGCATCCTTTCGCTTTTGAGTATGACATTGAGAAAACTCTGCTGACTTCTGGCGATGCGGAGGAAATCCATTATCTTACGTCGGGGGAGAACATCTTGTCGAGCATCCTGGTCGTATACCGGGCACCAACTCAAACACTCCCCACAGCTGGTACATCCATCCAACTGGACCAAGCGTCTCATCTCCAGTCTGTCCAACGGGATCGTACGAGCCGGTAGAATTTGGTTCTCAGGAGTTTCTTCGGTGGGTGTTGTTTCTGCCATGCTATGTTTCTTTCTTTCCGTCTATGTCCTTTTGTAATTAAGCAGAAGGGTGACAGGGGTGGTGAAAATGTGTTTAAGTTTCCCAAAGGGCAAGTAAGCGATAAACAGGGCCCACAGCAGGGCGTGTACATACCAGTTGTAGCCGTAAATTGTCTGCCAGTCCAGGTTCACCGCGGAAAATAGCCTAGACAAGAAATAGCCTGCAAAGGCGGAAAAGGCAATCTGTTGTGGCATTTGCACTATAAGGAGCCTTATCCCCTCTAAGACAAAGCCCGAGAATGTGACAAGTCCAATGATCACAAGCGCAATGGTATCTTGCTCCTCTGTAACGATATAGTCGGGTTTGGTAATGTAGCGCCGGACCATTGCCCAGATAACACCGGCGAGAATAAAGACCCCCAGCAGATCATTGAGCATCGCGACAAAGGAGCTATCCTTATTTATTAACGTCAGTGTCCATTCACCTTCTGGAGAGAGTTTTTGAAGTAGAAGTGTGAAGAAGCTGAGCGAAAAGCGAGCCAAAAAAGAGTAATAAATCAGTGAATGGATGAACCAACGGCTCACCCCGTTGGCCAGGACCCTGCGCTGTAAGAGGATATCGAAAAAGACGGTTCTTACTATGGAGAAAGCTTCCTTTGAAAAGATCTTGCTCCAAACGACCTCTGAACCCAATTGAAGCTTTTTGTGAACCGAGGACGCCTCATCCTGCACCCGGCCCTTAAACCAAAAATTGAGAGTCGCAACCATACCAATCAGTGCTATGCAGACGGCTATCAAAAACACGGGGTTTCCCATTTTCAAGGGGGAGTAGTGACAAACGATGCAAACAAAACTCTTGGAAGGTAAAACCATTGCCGGAGCGCCGACAAGATTGTTGGGAGTGTGGCATTTTGTACAGAATTCCTGCTTAGTCACATCAGTCACTTTATGTTCCGCCAAAGTGATCGGAACGAGCTTCTCATTTGTGTGCGAGAGTTTCACCTCGTTCTTGGCAATGTCGAGCGTAACGAATGGTGAGTCCGTATGACAGGCTTCACATCGTAAACGCAAGTGTTCAGCATGCGTCCCCGGAGAACCATAATTTTCTCGATGGCAACTGATGCACTGTACACCGGATAACGAACGATGAGGCGACCGCGCCACATCGGTGTGGCATTGGACACATGCCACGAATTTGTGAGCGGACTTTTGAAAATACTCGGGTTTTACCTGGCGTGGGGCTTTGGCGGCGCGAAAGCCTTCGTAAGAAGTGGGGTCTTGGTGGCAATTGTAGCAGAATAGCTGGGATGAAAGAATTCCTTCACGCGAATTGACATTTCGGTCGCGGTGGCAGTTTAAGCACTCGGATGACTGCTCCTCGGCACGGGCAAAAGCGACTAAAGACAAGGTCAGGACAAAAAGCGCTATAGCGTACACTGCCACTGCTGAAGTTTGTGATCTTAGTTTCATGAGACTCTTGACTCGTTGGTCTCTTGCAAATCGTTTATTTCTCCCCGATAGCGGAACTCTGAGGAGAAGCGTTCAATGAGGCCCATTCGCCCGGATGGTCTTTCATCAAAGTTTCTTTTGTCGTTTTTCCGGTAAAGATAGTCCAGTCTCCCGGATAGACTCCCGGTCGCCAATGGGCATTGGTGAGGTGTATGAGAAATATATAGAGCACTGCCAGTACTGCTTCGTCGAAGTGAAGGACATGGGCGACGTTAACGAAGTAGCCGGGGAGGAGACGGGAGAAGAACTCAGGAAACCATAGGAATAAACCTGTGAGACCCATAGACTGCATGCCGATAAAAATCGCCCAGTAGTCCACTTTCTCCCAATAAGTGAAACGGTCAAACGCAGGAGGCGCATTCCGAAACGCGAGTATGTATCCGATATGGTCACGCAAACAAAGAAGATCTTGTTTACGAAAACAGACGGAATTCGGGCCCAGAAGGTTTCCACCTAAGATGAGCTTGTAGTAAAACAGCCAGAAGACGTGTGTGACCACGCACAAATACAGTACAACAGCAAAGAATCTGTGCAGGTACCGCACGCTGTCGGCGCCTCCGAGGAACGAGGCAAATCCTCGAGCAGGCGCCACAGAACTGAACGCCATGGAAAATCCGGTTACCACGATCCCTATAAATCCAAATATTACGATAAGATGTAATGCTCTGTGAATAACACTAAAACGCCAGAAGATTTGCTGCCCCACAGTTTGGTCAGCCATATCATCTTCCTCTCAACTTGTTATGAAGCTCACGAAGTATCCACACAAAAGTCCGTAGAGCAAAGAATGCCAGGATGATGATGATCCCTATCTGAGAGATTCGCTTTACAGCCTCTATCACCGCCATGCCGGCCTGTTTTTTCGGATCTTTCTTTGAGATGTCTTCGGAACCGGTATGAATAATTACACCCGCGAAACCTATCGTGGCTTCTTTATGACATCTCATGCAAGCGGCTAAGGCTTTCTGTTCATCTTTCAGTGACTCGCAAGCGTGGGCTCCATGGCAATCCGTACAGCATGCCGAGGCTTTTTTTTCCAGAAAAACGCCCATTCGGCCATGGGAGTCTTTAAGGTAGCTCATCACTTGCGCCTTATGACATTTCCCACAGGTTTCTATCTGTCGTGCGCCTATCTCAATCCTGGAGAGTTTGGATGGGGCATAGTGAGATGAATGACAGTCGCCACATCTGGGAGCTAAGCGTTCGAGAGAGGCTTCTTTAATGCCTGACCGTTTGTCCTGTTCTTGTTTGATCAGAACCTTAGCGTGCTCTCCCATAAGATAACGCTGGTATGCTTCCGGATGACATGCTTCGCAACGCTTATAATCGTAAGACGCGACAGTGTCTTTCTTCATCGCATCAACATCTTTGCGGTTGGGATGAACATTGGGCTGTGATGTCAATTCCCCGTGACAGCGCTCGCACTTCAAAGATGCATGAGCTGATTTTGAAAACCGATTCATGTCTACGAACCAAGAGGAGGAGGTCGTCAAGTTTTCAGACCATGCCAGCTGGACATTTATGAGCAAAATTGGCCAGGTCAAAACCAACAACCATCTATGCGTAAGCAAGGTCAGCGCTTTTTCCGCCGCATTGCTCTTGCAAAGATTTGCTCGTAATCGGTACAACGTTAACCCCTATGACGGCCTTAAGAACGATGTCATGGGCGTGCAATAGCTCCAATTTGCAAGCTTTAATGGCCTGCTGCGACAGGAGTTCTCATTCAGAAAAAGAAAACGTCTTTTTCAGGATGTGAGAGCCCGTTGGCCGACTACACCCGGAAGAGTCAAAGTAGATCTGCAAAAAAAGCATTGTCAGCCTACGCAAAGAATCAAAGAGATCTTCCGCGAGATCCTGTGTATCCAAGCGATCATCTATTCTTGACTTCATTTCCCTCAAAATCTGCCGGACGTGAATGGCAAGGGCGGCCAACTGTTCGTCGGCGCCTTTGTGCAGGCTTACCCCACCGGAACGTTCCAATCGGTTGATCCGTTTCCATATCGCTTCGAGAAAAACCCTAATCTTTTCAGGTTCGTAAGTTTTGCAACCTATGGTCCACTTAACAGGTGCCGCCTCCAGTCCGACCGAGACAATTCGGGCATTGCTAATCTCGCGTTTAATGTCCAAAATTAGTTTTTTCTTGGCCGCACCCTCGATGATGATTTCACCGTCAGAGGATTTCCTATTAATTCTCTCTCTCTTCATGTCCCAGAATATGGCAGTAGCCACAAGGTGGTTGGCCACAGTGAAATGGGGGTGTTCGAAATGGGGGCCAAATAGGTATAAAGAGCCATCTCCCATATCGGTCCTGGCAGCGGCCACTTTACCCAAAAGGGTCTTTTCAGCCAAGGTCTCGTCAACCAAGAACAGGGTCTTTTCCGTGAAACCCTCATAGCAGGCCAGAACATCAGAAGCCCGACCAGTCACCATTGATGGGCCGCCGTACAGCGGAGCAAGGAAACTCTGCTTGCTCATGAAGGGCTTCCTTCCCGTCAGTCGAAGGCGAACGGCTTCTCGGACTGGATGGTACACGAAATCACACCCATAAACGGTAGACGCCTTGCTCGGCAATCGTTTGATTTCGGGCAGCGTTTTGGAGAGGTTTGCGATCTTTATGTCAACGAAATTGAACCTGTCTAAATGGAGCTTTGATGATTTGAGGGGAAGATAGGCACCTGCGCACGATCCAAGATAAAGCCCTCCGCCTTTGATGAATGACTCCAGTTGCCCGGCCCCCTCGCCCCCGAGTCCTTCTGCAATTCCAATCGTGTCTCCACCCGAGATGACAAAAACATCGAGGTCCAGCAGGGCTCCTTCTCTCACCATGTCCTCGGTTAGGAAGACTAGATCATGGAACAACATTCGGTCAAAAAGCTCTACAAACCACAGCCAGGAATGGGATGTTCCCGATCCCGCGTAGACGCCAATACGAGGAATACGTAAAGGGCGTGAATCGCACGGCAGTATACTTGCTTCGTCCTCCCCATAATGGAGATTGGCGCCCCTCGCGAGTTTTTGGTTTATGGACGCATACGAGTCGTAAAAATTCATGTTAGTGTTCTTAAACCCAACACCCGCCGTCTGGTAGGAACCACTCAGTTGAGCTGGTAGCCCACGCTGCGTGGCACGTTAGAGGCAAACATCCGCAATAGCTTTGTCCAGTGTTTCCTGGGACAGGGTAAGTCCTGTACCTTTATTGAACATTTCTATCAGCAATTCCTCCGAAATTTCCGGAGCCATGTTTGCAAAAATCGGGTGAATACCGAAAAGGTACGCCACCGCTTGTCTTCTTACCCACCAATCGCCATAGGCGCTGTCGTCTGAGAGGCCGAAGTCAGAAAAAAGTGGTCTCCCAGGGGTCCACGAGCTGAACTTTTTGGCTTTAGGATCTGAAACAGGCCCTTTCAGATCGGCAAACGACTTTTCGATCTGTTCAAGGTCCTTTTGACCGGATTTGGCGGTCACTTCGGCAACTGCGGTCGGATCAATACCATACTTCGCACAGGCTTTTAGAACACGTCCGGCGCTTTCCGCCGACAGTCCAGCTTTCTTTAGTGCCAACAAGGCCCCGATATCATTGATGAGAAACCCGGGTTCTTGCTCACTCGGTTCTGTGAGGGTCTTTGGATTTTCGTCCAAATATATGAACGTGTTGGTTGGATAAGGGGTATTGTAGCACGCACTGTGGCGATGCACGAAGGGAGCAATCCATTCTTTGACGTCTTTCTCGCCCATTGCTGTCAGAATGTCTTCAACTCCATTCTTGCCTGCAAAGGCGCCATGCTTGATCGTCTCCAACACATTGAAGCATTGATCGACAAAATCTTCCGGATCGGCAATTTCCAGCAACCCCATTCCACGGAGGGCCACAGATTTGAGGTTTTTCTGTCCAAATACTTTGCCAAAGCCCCAGCAATCTCCACTTGCCCAGTAATTGACACAAATCTGAGCCAGGTCTGATCCCAATTCGCCGGCGGGGCCAATGACCAGAGTTTGGATAAGATCGTCGCCCATACTTTTTCGTATAGAATCAGTAGTGCTCCAGACATCGGCCCCCCAAAATTCGGAAGCGTCCTGGATATCTGCGACACCGTCATGGAGCCAGAGGAAGACAGGCTTCTCAGATTTTCCCATGATTACGACATAATCGAAGCCGGTGTACTTTAGTTCCATGCCGGCTTTCAAGGTGAACGGGGAGTGCGTCAAGGCCCCGGTTCTGGGGCTCTTGGCGGAAATGACCCCTAGGGCCGAAGCGGGAAACAGTGTGCCTGTCAGCAAGCCGGCCCCCAGAACAATAGGGTCACTGTCCTTGTGCGCCTCATAGAGCCAAGTTGTAATACCCACACCACCAATTTTTTGACCCACGAGCTCGTCATCAAGCTCATCTTCAGATATTTGGCCGGTTTCCAGGTCCACGATCAAAATCTTATTTGATGATAAATAGTCCATTTCTATTCTCCTCACTCTACCAGCGAGATCGCACTGACCGGACAAATTTTCACGCACATTGGGCCGTACTTCATGCCGCTACACAGGTCGCAGGGTTCACGAAGGAGCATGGGTTTTGCAGATGCGTCCCCTTCCTTTTTTTGTCCTGAATCACTCGATTCCTCCGTCACACCGATTCGTCTTATCTCAAGCCCTTCAGGCCGCGCTATATTTAGGCTCTCTTCCTCCTTTACCACTACTCCAAAGTAGTCCTTCTTCTCTCGAGTCCGGTACATGACGATGCACGACGAAAGCAGAGCGAAGGCATCATCCCTGTGATAGCCGCACGCCATCTCGCAAGCCATACACCCAATACACTTGAGCGCGTCCACATCAATCCTCATCGGGATTCTCCTTTCCCCCTTAGACAACAGCCACTTTCGCCGCCTCGATGTGCCCAATCTTCTCTAATTGGACCCGCTGAAGTTTGTGGGGGCTCAAGCTTCCCACGCGGCTGAAGTCATATGGCAATCAGTTTTACAAGCTCTTCAACGGTTTATTCTGCTAAGTAAGCCACCCTACGTTGAGTGAGTCACCCTGTCCGGGAAAAGTGTCATAAAGGTATAATATCATGATATTTGATGTTGACTGCGAGCCAATTTATACTGAGGTGGACCCGTCTGTCAAGACAAAAAGTGGCTTTTCAAGGTGGAAAAGCACGCCTGGGTACCTGGCGAATAGGGTTGGGTTCTCCCCCTGCTGTACGGGTGTAGGGCTGGTATGGAGTCTTGTACACGACAGCCCGATGGAGACGCTCCTGGTTGCAGAAGCCAAAGCAGACTGCGGGCCTGATGGCCTCCGAGGCGACTCGTGCCTTGAGACTCTCGTCATATCTCTTTCGCATAAGACTCAATCAAAGCCTTGTGATTCACCGCCGATTTCCACGTCACCAAGGTCGATTTTCCAGTTTAACTCACCGGACCCATTAGAAATATTTAATTATCA
>DATKMG010000555.1:0-2899 GCA_035541995.1 Terriglobia bacterium | reverse complement strand
CATCGCTAGATTTTGAGTACATCTCGACAGGCCACCTAGGGTCTGTAATTGATTGCTCGATTACCAATCGCTTACCCGAATTCGATTATCCATTAGAATTGCGAAAATGTACGACGGCCCTCGAAGATGCTGAAGTGGGATTGTATTCTCCAAAGGTACAAGCCTAAATGCTTCTTCAAATTGAGACTTTGGAAGTTGTTGGTTAGTTCGGTTAGGAACAACATGGCCACGAATTACTTCATAAGTGAATTCACCGCCCTGAATCTGCGTGAATTTCTTGCCTGCGTATGACTCGATTCTTTGCCAAATTACTTCGAAGGAATCCATTTGAGGATGCGAGAGAAGAAAAGAGGGAACTCCTTCATCTGTCACTCTCCAACCGACAATCATACCAGATACCTTCCCAATTTTTCTTCAATTCTCATTTACTGTTTACCCTCCTGAATACTCCTTAGATATAGAGGGGAACCAAAAGGCCTTCCTCTTATTCTGTGAAACCTAACTCAGGGAAATAGGACCAGTGGGTTTTCCTATGGCTTGTCTCGCCCAAAGAGGCAAACGTCATGCATATCCATTGTAGCAGCGTGAACTACCCTGCCCGCGCGGTCATCATGGCAGTGCTGGCACTTCCGCTTTTGACGCAAGGACAACCCCACATGGGCCCGCGCCAGTACCTGCTGGAGATCCAGCGCGTGGCTGCCAGGAAGCCTTTTCTGACCGATTCGCCGGATGTCTATTTGGAGCCCAAAAGCCTGAATCAGTTCTTCACGCAGGCAATCTACACGAAGCTCCTGGGCAATGCCTATGTGGGCTATGACTACGATGAAGGATTTCGACTCCAAGGGAAAGCCGTGCAAGTGGAAGTTCTCAAGGACGTTACGCCGGAAAGTAGCTGCAAAGCGGCTTTCCGGCTGGCGATCGAGCAGTGCTTGAATAAAGCAGGTTTCGAGATCAAACCAACCGCTCCTCATCGGATCGGCGTCTGCATCGTTGGCATGGAGCCTCGCGAGACTCCATCGACCCTGGCTGGCATTATGGTCGAGGCCTATGTGAGGAATAGCACCCTCAAGAAGACGTTTTTCATCCGATATGGCACCGGACATCCCCGGGGCCTGGCGGCTGCTATCCGGTTGTCGGCTGAGCTGCTGGTTTCACAGATCGCCTCAAGAGGAAGCGCTGCCCAAGATCCCGGTGAGCCCGCCACCGGGTCCATTGTTCGACTGGAAAGGAAGAAATGAAGAACTTTTTCGTCTACGTTCAGTTTCCGGAGTTGCCGGCCTCATACTCAGAGCAAACGGTCACAGTGCAGGCGGGGAGCCTTGGGCTGGCAGTCAAACGCGGTCTGGAAGGCATCCGCCGCCGAGAGCATGTAAAAGGCCGACGAATCCAGGAGGCCGTGATCCGAGTCCACCTTTCGCAGAATTCTACACAGGACCTCTGCACATGATGCAGCATCTTAACGACCTTGATAGGGAACTACTAAAGGTCTCGCTTAGCCCAATAGCCAGGCTGCTTGACGACCCCGAGGTCACGGACATCATGGTTTACGGGAGCAAGCGGGTCTATGCGCGTCGCCGTGGCACAGACTTTGACCCTGTTGAAACCTCGTGGCTTTCCGATCAAGATCTAATGACTGCCGCCAAGACAATCGCCCGGCATATGGCACGTCGCCTGGATTCCAACGACCCGATTCTCGATGCTCGGCTACCTGACAAATCAAGGGTCAACATCGTTATCGATCCCTGTTATGACCGAGGGGCCTGCATCGCCATCCGCAAGTTCCCGGCTGATCATTTCTCCTGGGCAGACCTGGTGGAGTTCGGTTCTATCGATCCGGCTGGGGTGATTATCATTGAGGCCCTGGTGAACTTAGGCAAAAACACCCTGATCTCTGGGGGGACTGGCTCCGGGAAGACAACACTCCTGAATTGCCTCTGCTCATGCATTCGTCAATCCGACATCGTGGTCACCGTGGAGGATGCCCGGGAGATTTCCTTACGGTCCGAAATGTGGGTTGCCCTGGAAACCAAACACACACTTCACACCGAAGACCGGGAGGTTACGCTGCGCGATCTGGTCCGCACCAGCCTGAGGATGAATCCTCGCTGGATCATCGTGGGCGAAGTCCGGGGAGCCGAAGCACTCGACCTGGTCCGCGCTTTCAACACCGGCCACTACGGCGCTGGGACCATCCACGCCAATTCGGCGTACGACTCGCTCTTAGCATTGGAGAGCCTGATTCTTCAGTCCGGTCTGGACGTGCCCGCCCGCGCAGTCAAAGAAATGGTTTCCCGGGCAATCCAAATTGTCATCCAACTCAGCCAGTTACCTGATCACTCGCGCAAGGTCGTGGAAATCGCCGAAGTCGAAGGACTCGACTACGACCGGTCCGTCGATTTTCCGCCATACAAGCTCCGCAATTTGTATCGGTTTGAGTTTTCTCACTACGACCCCGATAGCAATGCGATGGGCCAATTCGTTGTTCGAAACCATCCTTCCTGGCTTCAGGACTTGAAGTTGGTTCCAGGTTACCAATTACCCGATTTCTGGGAAAAAAGGAGGACCTATGCCGCATCCTAAACAACCAACCTTGATTCAACCTAAACCGAACCAATCGGCAGTGCCACCCCTGAAGGAGCCAGAACTCCCTAAACCAGGCACCCAAATCTCAAAGTCTGACTATAAGACACGTGGCTTGGCCATGGGCGCTCTTGCGGCTGCAGTCGTCCGCGAGATGGAAAAGGAAATGGACCGGGAGTTGTGAAGAAGGGAGAGAAACATGCATCTCCATAAGAATTTAGCCTACATCATTGCAGTTGCAATCGAGGAGGAAAGCGGCCAGCGGCTCATTGCGCTTCCCTGTCAAGACGGAGATGGCCTCGCAATTTCGGACGGCAAA
>DATKMG010000554.1:0-3613 GCA_035541995.1 Terriglobia bacterium | reverse complement strand
CCAGTGGAAAATCAGAGATTCTTAGTACAAAGCGAACCTTATCCCGTTCAGTGTTCCACGAGTTATCAACCATCACCCAAAGTTCGTCAATAACCACACTGGTTTCCGAAACTAAAACTTAAACACTACTCCCCCCAGGTAGCGAAAGTTGTTCTGGTTGTTAGTGCTGGTCAGAGGATTGGTGTAGCGAGTCAGCAAATAATCAATTTCGATGGGCCGAATGGAAATCCTCTGAGAAACAGAAATGTCAAGCCCGCCCCCAAATGCCATGGTGAATGGATGCTGGGTGCCACTTGCGGAAATGCTACCTCCTCCGGTATTGATCGACTTGATAAGGTTGGCGTACCCGTTCGTGTTCGATCCGCCGAACAGCAATTCTCCAAAGGGAACTACTTTCGGGGGATTGTCCGACTGAGGTGTGATGGGGATCCTGACCACGGGTCCAAAGAGATAGGTGAACATGCTCCCTTGAGAGATGAAAGTACCCGGAGGTATGGTCGTGCCGTTTGCCAAGGTCACTGTCGAGGCAACGGTCGTGGTGAACGAAGTGCTCCCGTAGCCCATCAGCTCACCTTTGATTCCCAACAACCTGGCAAAATAGAAGGTGGCTCCGCCACCGCCCCCGTTGAAACTGCGGTTGTTAATTCCAGGCAAAGTGGGATTAAACCGTAGATAAGAATACTCGCCATACGCTTCAAATACTTGAGCGAATGAAGCCGTTCCAAAAAGCAGCACAAATCCCAATACGATGGTAATTGTGATTCTCATTTTTTCCGCACTCCTCAAGAGTTGCCTTTTCAAAGTTACGAATCGGTCCATGCTGCCAACACTGTCAAATCTGACAGCCTGAAAAGCCTGGAGGGTTGCCGCTGAAGAGTTGCCAGTAGGAGCATCAGCAACGCTCAGGCTCTGGCAGCTTGTTGAAAAACCAAGTTGGGGCCTCTTTTAAGATTATCGTCGTCTTCCCCCGCCATGCTGTTTAAGACAGCACATCCCAAGTAGCTCGGGGCCATTCTCTTTACATTCAACTATGCTCGATGCACGTCAAAATAGGTTCATTGCAACAGCATGTGCGATTTTGAACAGACAGAAGATTCGCTTGCTGTGTAGGATTTTCGTTCTTGCGGGGGGGGCTATATGCCTTGCGTGTGTGGATCAGTCAAACAATTGGCGCTTCCGGCTGAGATAAACATCCACTTCGCCAGCCTCCAGGGTCTGAACCAACCTGGCGTCTTCGTGTTTCCTATGATTGCAGTTTGCCTGGATTGCGGCCATTCGACGTTTCTAATGCCGATAACGGAACTGCGGTTCCTTACAGGAAGGAGTCCGATCAGAAACGCCACAGTCCTACAGAAGAGGCCTTACGATAATTCATTTCGTAAGGCGTGATTTCGAACACTGAATGTAAAGAGGTGTGGTTTTTATATACTGATAAACTGCTTTTCCAAGATCACGGATTCTACAGCGGCCAAAAGTTCACTGCCGGCGCGCGTTTTTACGACGTAGCCCAAGGCGCCCACGCTCAGAGCTTCTTCCACAACGTCGGCGGAAGATTCCTGAGTCAGAAAAATGATTTTTGATTTCGCGGAAATGTTCCGAATTTGCCGGGCCGCTTCTATTCCATTCAACGTTGGAAGGCCAATATCCAATAGAATCAGGTCCGGTTTCAGTTCCTCTGCTTTCTGAACCGCTTCCAACCCGTCGGACACTTCGCACACAACCTGCAACTCTGTGCTTTTTTCCAGGGTAGAGCAGATCCATTGCCGAAAGGGAACGAAATCCTCTGCGACAAGAATGAGCACGCGAGACACCCCGGGCACCAGCCTTTCCGTACTCGAGCTTCCGGTCCGTGGTGTGTCCAGATGGCACACCGAATTCTCTCCACTTCGAGGGATAATCTACTTATGAACAGGGAGTTGTCAACGCCCGAAGGTGCTATTTCTCCAATCGGGCAATGCGTGTACGCAAGCGTACAGAAACGACGGTCTTACTTGATTCTACACGGATTCAAATAGAAGTTCTGCAACATCAGATCAAGCTGTTCTTTCGCGAAATCCACATCGACCGTCGAGATCGCGAAGGTATCGAACGCCCAGTCCCAGGCGACGAACCACGGGTATTCCCACTTATCCGGCATCGAGATAATGTTCTCATTGACCATGTGGAACCATTCGCTGTTTCGCATTGGACTTCCGCCGGACCGCATCGGGTCCAAGCCGTGTTCTTTAAGCCACTTGTCCACGTCGAAGCCGAAGTACTGTTTGCTCCACGGCATCCCGGCAGTATGGGATCATTGCCATTCCATAGAGCGACGCCGAAGCAAAGAAACTGCTTCTCATCATTGATACCGGCAATACCGTCCTCGCCCCAGTGATAGACGTGGGAACGAGCTTGGTCATGGCTGAAATGATCCCAGGCATTGCCATCATTGCTGTAGTCTTCGCGAACCGTTCTCCACTGGCATTCGCTGAGGTAAGGTCCCCACTTCCTCCATGGGACGTACCGTTCTGTGCTTCTTGCAATCGGATTTGTTCTCGTGTCATAAGGACTCCTTCATTTCATGCAGGTTCAGTCGGCTTTGTGGTCGCCGGCTACGCAGTCTGGAAGAGGTGTTTTGGTCAAACCCTCCCCATTGGCTTCAGTCGGAAGAGAAGCCGCAGCCACGAAGATAGTTTGCGATGGGAGTGCGATCTGAACTCCAGCGACCTCGAGATGCTCCATGATGCGGAGGAAAAGCTTTTCCTGGATAGCGAGGAATTGGCTCCAATCACAGGCGAGGACGTAAGCGAAGACCTCGACGTCGAGAGAAGAGACGCCGAAACGAAGGAAGCGCACGCGAACCGAATTGGGTTCGACATGCTGGCTTCCCTTCAGTAGGCTGCAGATGCCGTCGACCACCGCGTTCATCTGCGGTGAAGCGGTCCCGTAACGCAAAGCCAGAATTGGGTGGAACCAGAATTTGTCGCGTGACGAGAAGTTCTCGAGAGTCATGTTTGCAATGTGTCCGTTGGGAACGCTAACCATACTTCGTTCGAGGGTCCGAATTCGGGTCGAACGGAGGCCTATATCCTCAACCGTGCCCGAGGTGTCGCCGACCTTAAGAAAGTCTCCAACACGCACGACTTCATCAAAGATTAGGGACACACCTCCAATTACATTTTCCAGTGTCTTCTGCGCAGCGAGTGCAACCGCAATGCCGCCGACGCCAAGTCCGGCCAGGGCGGCAGTTGGGTTCAATCCGAAATGGTGCAGACTCACCAGTACGCCCGCGAAGATGACAACCACATCGATCACCCGGCGCGTAAGACGCAGCATTGAAGTGCGCCCCGTAAGGTTGTGCCCTCGGAGACGCCGGTTTACGTAGCCTTCGACCCAGCCATTTAAGAGAATGAATAGCCAGACGCAGCCAGCGATAGTAATGATGCTTGCGGCACTCGACCAGAACTGCCGCGCCAATAGGGGAAGGTCAAGCTTGGCAAGTAGCCGGCGAATGACCAAGGCCAGGAGCAATAGCCGAATCGGCTTGGGCAAGAGCTCGGGATTGGGCAGATCTGCCTTCCTGTAAAGGCGACGACGGAGTAGACCTGCGAGGCGGCTGAGAAGATGGTTTAGC
>DATKMG010000553.1:0-8709 GCA_035541995.1 Terriglobia bacterium | reverse complement strand
ATGCGTCAGTCGTCGGCGGGGCTCCGTCAGGAGTCACCTGTTTGTAGATTAGGCAGACCCTCAAAGAAACCTGCGGTCCGAGCGGCGCGGAATGAAGGTCCGCATTCCGCGCCGCTCGGACCGCGGAGATCTTGGAATGTTGCCCCCTATGCTATAAACATTTGGCTCCTGACGGAGCCAGTTGCCACGTCTACCTGATCCATTACCCTTCAATATACGTTAGCCAACTTATGAAATGAGTCCCCCCGAGTTGTACATTGCTCACTTGGTTAAGATAGTCGCCACAACATTCATTCCGGGCCGTAGAACTTCCTGGTCCAAGACGCCGGGATCCAGCACAATTTTGACCGGGATGCGCTGAACCACTTTGACATAGTTCCCGGTGGCATTCTCCGGGGGCAACAGGCTCAAGCGTGCTCCTGTAGCCCCAGCGATAGAGTCCACCTTCCCTTTGAACGTCTTTCCGTACATGTCCACCTCGATTTCGGCCTGTTGTCCAGGGTGGACATGATCCAACTGGGTCTCCTTGAAATTAGCTGTCACCCACACATCATGGAGTGGAATGAGAACCATCAATCCTTGCCCCATCTGGACAATCTGCCCCACTTCTACGGACTTCTTAGTGACGACTCCATCGCTCGGGGCGACGATCGTGGTATAGCTCAACTGTAGTTCTGACGCAGCCAGGTTAGCCCGGGCCTGGGAGACGGCGGCGACGGCTGAGGTGGCTTCGGCAGAACGGATAGTCACCTGCTTCTGCCCGGCTATGGATTGCGCCAGCGTGGCGCGAGCCTGGCTGACTTTGGCGGCGGACGAAAGCGTCTTGGCATGGGCCGTTTCGACCTCCTGGCTGGCGGTTGCAGCCTTCTCCTGCGCGGCCTTCAGTTCGCTTTCAGCCACTCGGGCGGCGGCCAGGAAGGCATCATATTGCTGTTGTGAAATCTCGGCCTTGTCCACCAGGGGCTTCATGCGGGCCAGGTCGGCCTTGGCCCTTTCATAAGCTGCCTGTCGTGCGTCGACGTTTGCCCGCGCATAGGCCAGCTCAGAGGTAGAGGCCTTCTCCTCCGCCACCTTGGCTTGCTGATAATCAGCTTCAGCGGCAGACAACTGGGCTTCCGCTGCGGAAGTTCCACTTTGGGTCGTTTCATGAGTTAAGGGAACCCCAACCTGGGCCGCATGAGACTGTCCCTCTGCCAGCGCCAAAGCGGCGCGCAATTGGTCCACTCTCGCCTGGTAATCTCGTGGATCAAGGCGAACCAGAACTTGTCCTCTTTTAACCTTTTGATTATCCTCGACCATCACCTCCACGACGTTGCCGTAAATCTTGGAGGCGATCGGAGTGATATGTCCGTCCACCTGGGCATCATCGGTGGTGACCCGATACCGATAGTGCTGGTAAAGAGCGACAGCTAAAGCGGCAATCACTACAATCAAACTTCCAAGAATCATCTTGCGGAGGCGCGGGTTGGACATCTTGTTGTTCCGGGTTCCGCCATTCGGAGTTGGGATTTTCACATCCTCATTGGTTTCACTGACCGTCGTGGCCATGGTTTGGCTCCCTTACTTGATGTACATCTTCTCAACCTGCCCTGTGGCGTGTGCCAGGTCGGCTCTCGCCTGATTATAGCGGTACAACGCGGAAATCTGGCCAAGGTTGGAGCGTGCCAAGGCATCCTGGGCATTCACAATCTCGATGTTATTGGCCACCCCGGCTTGGAATCTGTCGCGGGATTGATTGACCTCGTCTTCTGCGAGCTTCACAGCCAGGTTCGCCACGTCTACCTCGTTACGTGCCGAGCCAAGTTGAACAATGGCTGTCTTGACCTGCAAGGCAATTAGACTTTGGAGATCCTGCCTCTCCTGCCGAACCTTCTGGAGTTCGAGATCGGCCTTGGCCTTCTCTGCACGAATCCGTCCACCGGTGAACAACGGCATGTCCAGGGTTACCTGATAGGTGTAACTCGGGATGGAGCTGGAGAGAGAAATCCCCTGGTATCCCCAGTTCCCGGTGGCGGTGAGCCTCGGTAATCTGTCGTCGGAAGCTGCGCTCTTCTGAAATTGAACGATTCTTTCGCGAGCGTCCAAGAGCTTCATCTCAGGCCTTAAGGAGAAAGCCTGTACCAGGGTCTGTTCGGCCTCCATGGCCGGGGTTTCGAAGAAAGCGAGTTCATCCAGAAGCTCCAGGTGCTGTCTGGGATTGAGGTTCAGCAGCTTCGCCAGTCCGTAAATCTCTATCTCCTGCTGGGTCCCCGCAACAATGAGTAGTTGCTTCTCGTTCTGCAATTGAACATTGGCGCGCAGTGTGTCCAAGCCGGTACCCACCCCGTTTTTCTGCAGATCAGCAGCTAGATCATAGAGAGCCTGAGCCAAGTTGACACGCGAATGGCTGGCTCTGACGTTGGCGGCCGCCCGTTGAGCACCAAGATATTGGGAAACGACCAGTAGCACAGTCTGCTCTCGAACGCTCAATTCGGTAGCTTGCCCTGCCTGAATCCCTTGCTTTGCAGCCTGGAAGTGCCGCCACAGTGTCAAATCAAAGATGGGAGCCGAGAATCCGCCCCCCATCTGCATCTGTTGAAACGGTCCTACTTCTTTGGGAAAGCCGGGGACGGACCTGCCCAATAATGCTTCTGCATTGTACTTTCTCGCCGAATCGAAGAGTTCGGCTCCCACCTGCGGCAACAGCGCGGATTGAGCGATGTCTTTGTCCCGCTCACTCTGAGCAAGATTCAAGTTGGCAATTTGAACCTGGGGATTCTGTTTGAGTGCCAACTGAACCGCTTCCTGTAAAGTTAAGCGCAATTTTGTGGCATCCTGCGCCCAGGCCGAGTGTGGAACTAGGAGGATTCCTATCATTAGACAGAGAATCCCGGAGCTCGGTTTGGACGGGTTGTGTCGTCTCCCCGGCCCCTTCTCTGGCTGGACGCCCCGAAGAATGGCCTCCACTGTAGCCTTGGTCATGCATCCTCTGGTGGCTCGAAGTTCAGCCCCCTGCTGACGCATTCGGGTGAGCAGCGCCTTTCCGGACGCGTCGATGAAATCCACTCCTCCCAGATCAACAACTCGTTTTCCTTCGCCTTCCGAAGGTTCGAGCTGGGACCAGCAGTTTTCCAGCTCCGTGACAAACGGTCCAGTCAGTTTGCCTTCGAGCTTTAACGTCGTGATGTCTCCTTCGGTGAGCATGGTTATCCGAAGCATAGTATTCATCTCCTGACCCACTCAAGCACACGGCACAAGAGTCGCCAACCGGGGGGAAAGTACAAATCCATTTACAAAGTGACTTGATTGTTTTGAATTAGTGAGGAATTCGAGGAATGTTTCTGGTTAAAGAGGAAGAGGGGTGCCGATGTGGGCCGCCGGGATTTCGGCTCGTGCCGAAATGTCGGCAGGTGCGATGAAGACTACGCGTGGGCACGATTTACATAAAAGTGCCCCATGACCTTTTAAAGTTCACCGCTGCGGATGAAAATTGCGGTATTCGGGGAGAGTGGGAGCCGATCTCAGAGCGGCGACCCATTTGACCCGGGAGTTCGCCGCGGCGGAGCGCGGCTCCCACCTTGAATCCCGGATTTTCATTGAAGTGCCCCTCGACCTTGTCCAAGCTCACCAGCGCGGCTGAAAACGGCATCAGGCCACGAAATAGGTATCGTAGTTTGGACATTGTTCGAGAAGTGCAGCGACAGGATGCCGGGACCGGCGAGCCCCAGCTCGGCAGGGGCCGACGTCGGCGTCGGCGATCCCAGGCAGTCTTTAGGAGTTCTGAACTGGCGTCGTCCCGAGCGCCACTCTGGGTCAGCGTTCTGACCTGTTTTCATTCGCTACAGACGATTCATGGCCGGGCAATTCCTAGCTTGCGCATCCGGGACTGCAAAGTCGTGCGTTTCAGGCCCAGCCGACTGGCCGCACCCTTCGGTCCTCCAATAACCCAGTGAGTTTCTTTCAAGACTCTCAAGATATGTTCCCGCTCAAAGGCCGCCAGGCTCTCGGCTTTCGATGAAGTTGAGAGACCGGTGGAGGGGGTCGATTCATTATTTTGCTGGGGAGCCGCGATGGCAGAGATGGCCGCCAGTTCCCCAAGCGGCACTTGAAGTTTTAATCCGCGGGTCAGAATCACGGCTCGCTCAATAAAGTTTTCCAGTTCCCGGATGTTCCCAGGCCAGTTCCAGTGAGAGAGGATTTCCAACACCTCTGTAGGAATGGATTCGATCCTCTTGTTCATCCTCGTGGAAAATTTCTGAGTAAAGTAGCGGACCAGCAATGGAATATCTTCCGGCCGTTCTCGCAAAGGCGGGACCTGAATAGGGAAAACATTCAGGCGATAAAACAGATCGCTTCGAAATTCCCGTTCCTCAACCATGCGCGGCAGGTCCTGGTTAGTGGCCGCGACCATCCGTAAATTCACATGAATGGTCCGATTAGAGCCCAGGCGTTCAAACTCCTGTTCCTGAAGGACCCGTAGCAGCTTGGGCTGGAGTTCCAGAGGGATGTCTCCGATTTCATCCAGGAAGATAGTTCCATGGTGAGCCAGCTCAAACCGGCCAATCTTCTGGCTGATGGCGCCAGTGAAGGCCCCCTTTTCATGCCCGAAGAGTTCGCTTTCCAGCAATCCCGTGGGAATGGCTGCGCAGTTGACCTTTACAAAAGTGCGCTCACGGCGAGTGCTAAGGTAATGGATCGCCCGGGCTACCAGTTCCTTCCCTGTCCCTGTCTCTCCCTGAATCAAGACAGTGGAGTCTGTCGGCGCCACGGTCTCCACCTGCTGGAGCACCCGTCTCAACGCCTGGCTTTCCCCTATGATCTCCTCGAAGTCATACTCGGTTCGAATCTCGTCCTCGAGGTAGAGTTTCTCTTCCGCTAATTTGTCCCTGAGCTCTGCGATCTGGCGATAGGCCAAGGCGTTTTCTAGCGCAACGGCAATCTGGTTGGCCACCTGGTTGAGAAGCCCAATTTCTGCAGTTGTCGGAAAATGCTCCGAACGGCTCCCCACATTTAGAGTCCCCAGGGCTTGATCGTGAGCGATCAAAGGAATGCAACAACCCGACTTCAATCCTTCGGCAACAAGCCTCTCTGCAATTTCCGAAGGGAAACGCCTGGCGTCAGACGCCACCAGCGTCACAGGCTTTCTCAAGGCGAAGGCTTCGTTAGCTGGAGTGGACTCCAGAGGCAGGCTCATCTCTTCCTTTATAAAACCTTTGTTGTCGGGGAAGTCGAGCGCATAGACACGCAATTGACGGCTTTCCCGGTCGTAAAGTGAGAGGCTGGCAAAATCGTGATGCAACACCTCGCGCAAGCATGTTGAGATCACAGCAAACAGCTGGCGCACATCAAGCGTCGAGTTGACGGCAGTGGTCACCTCCAGCAGCAGCTTTAGACGGTCCCGCTCCTGTTCCAGCTGGCGCTGGGTAGACTGGGCTGTCTCAAAATTCAGGACATTGTCGACCGCCACCGCCACTTGTCGTGCCACTTGCTTCATGAAATCCAATTCTTTTTCGCTGTAGAGGTATTGTTCTCTGGAGCCAAATCCCAGGGCGCCCAAACGCCGGTGGGCCGAGGTTAAAGGAAGCAGGCAGGCCGAGCGGACCCCATGAGTCTTGAGCACCTGGAGGATCCTCGGGTAGCGGCTTTCCAGTTCTACGTCCTGAATCACGTACGGCTGTTGATTTTGCCAAACCCAGCCGGCAGGAGTTTCGTCCAGAGGGGATTCAAAACCCAGTTCGACAAAAGTAGGTTCGTCGGATTGCAGGATGTGCAGCCGCATGGTGTTGCGTGCCGCATCGTGCAAGATCAGATTGAGGTAGTCAAAGCGAACGACCTGGCGTAAGCCCCCAGCCAGTTCCCGGAAGAGTTCAGAGAGTTCACGTTGCCGTGCAATGGCCTCCGAAACCTCCAGCAGGGTCTGGTATTGGCGGACAGGACTCGTATTGCTGGAATCAAAGCCGCTTTGTGCTGCGTCAGTCATGCAGGGGAGGATATCATCGGGTCAAGATGGGTGCAAGGTGAGGAAAACCTCCGTTTGGTCTGGATGGAACAATGGTGACGACGGGGCACTTGTCGCACATCATCCAGGAGTCGGGTTTGTTGACTTCTGTATGGGGCGGGCATAGCATCTCTTTAGAGAATTGGCCGCTCCTCAGTTTGATAACCCTTATTGGGCCTGAGGGCCTGAAAGCCGATCGCTCTGACGTCGAGCAACTGGCCCAAGGAACTTGTATGTCCTAGATCGCCGAAAAGGCCATTGCTCGCCTCACTCAGGAGGTGCATCAACAAGGGGCTTTGCTGTCGATGTGGGACATCGGGCTGCTGGTCTGGCGAAGCAATGCTTATATCACCCAGCTGCGTCAGGCCTCGGAAAAACGCCACCAGACTACTTTGCCTCACCCCGGTAGCCTGCAGGACACGCAAAATTGCCTAAACGACGGAGCAGGGCCCTCTAACATTTTCATCGAGCGTCGTGAGCTTAAGTGCGGAGGATCCGGAATTCATCGATGAATCGACGTGAGCGGTTAATGGCTACATTGAGGGGTGAACCGGTCGATCGGCCTGCCGTATCCTTTTATGAGTTGAATGGCATGGATGAGAACCCCGCCGATCCGGATCCATTTAATATTTTTTCGCATCCTTCCTGGCTACCGCTCATCGAACTCACACATGAGAAGACCGACCGGATTGTCATGCGAGGGATTGCGTTCAAGGACGTCTTGCCTGATCCATTGAAGGAGATTGCACAGGAAGAGAGCTATGTGAAGGATGGGTCTCGCTTCACAATCAAGACTATCCGAGCCGGTAACCATTCGCTGACCTCCTGCACACGGCGTGACCCGAATGTGAACACTGTCTGGACCGTAGAGCCCCTGTTAAAGAATGCACGTGACCTGGAGATATTCCTACAGCTTCCGGCTCAGGAGACGGGTGGAACTGCAGACCCCTCGCCCGTTTTGGAAGCCGAAAGAGCATTGGGCAACACAGGAATCGTCATGATTGACACCCCCGATCCGTTATGCCTTGGGGCTTCTCTGTTTGAAATGGGTGAGTACATGGTGGTAGCCATGACCGAGCCCCGACTCTTCAACCAATTGCTTGACCACTTTGCATCAATCCTCCATCCCCAAACCGAAGCGGTGGCGAGTGCGTTGCCTGGCCACCTCTGGCGCATTTATGGTCCCGAATATGCGTCTCCACCATACCTGCCACCGCGTCTTTTCAGGGAATACGTATGCAGGTATGACACGCCAATGATATCTTCCATCGGACGCAGCAGCGGATTTGCTCGCATTCACTGCCATGGCAGACTTCGGCTCATTCTGGATGACATAGTGTCGATGGGCGCCTTGGGACTGGATCCCGTAGAACCTCCACCCCAAGGAGATGTAGAACTGGCCTATGTCAGAAAGAACTACGGAAAGCACCTGATCTTGTTCGGAAATCTTGAGATCAGCGACATAGAAAATCTACCAACAAAAGAATTTGCCGAAAAGGTCAAGAGAGCTCTGGATGAAGGCACTACCGGCGACGGTAAAGGGTTCGTGTTGATGCCTAGCTCCTGTCCCTGCGGACGGGAACTATCAGATCTTGCGTTGCGAAATTACGAGAGAATCATTGAAATTGTGGAGGGTTGATGAATGGAGAACCTTTTTGCGTGTGCCAAGGCTTTTCCGCATTCCTGGAGATGAGGGCAGTCGTATGGAGAAAAAGTCGCAAGCCGGCACCCCCGCTGGGGTGGCGAGCTAAATCCACACTGGAGTCTATAGCCATAGGCCTCCTGATAGAAGCAATGACAAGATTGAGCTGACCAATAGAGTGTGGCTAAGGCTAAGCTTGCATATACCCGACTCAGGATCAATTAGTGGCTTCGTTGACTTGCACCCGGTGGCGCTCCAACAGTCCGCCTGTGGCCCGGTCCAGGTCGGCAACGGCAAGCTGATAGCTGATCTGTGCTTGCAGGAAACTCAATTCTGACTGCGACAATTGAGTTTGGGCATCAAGTACAAAGAAGATTTGTGAAACTCCCAACTCATACTTCCGTTGTTCAGCCTCCAGGGTTTTTTGAGCCAAGTCTCGGGCCACCTTTGCTGCTGCCATGGAGAGTTTGGTTTGTTCCAACTGGTTGGCAGCATTGCGGACCTCCAGACCAATGGTTTGCTCGAGCTTCCGCATGCCGTAAAGGCCACGCCGTTTGTCGACCAGCGCGGCACCCAAGTCAGCCTGCGCGGCACGATTCTTGATCGGGAGATTTAGCTGGAATGAAAACCCATAGGTGGGGTACTGAAGTCGCACGATCTGGCCCAACGAATCGCCTACTCCCCCTTGACTGATTAACGCCGGAGGCGTTGTATTCAGGTCGAATTGGTCGCCCGATTGGCCGCTGCCAGTATAGAACAGGCTGAACCCCAAGTCGGGTTGCAGGTTGTTGTGGGCTAGCCGGATGCTTGTGTCGGAATTGGCCAGTTGTTGCCGCAAAGCCTCCAGTTCAGGCCGCCGGGACAAGGCTTGCTGAAGTGCCTCCTCGAGATTCACCTTCATCAGCTCCCCCGCGGCTTCCACTTTTTCGATCAGGTCCAGTTTGAGGTTACGCACGTCCATGTCCAAGTCGGCTCCTAAGGTCTGGCGCAGCGCATCCTCAGCTTGCTTCAATGCATATTCGGCCCTGATGACGTCCACACGACGACTGGCCACCTGGGATTCAGAACGGAAAATATCCAATGGAGGCAG
>DATKMG010000552.1:0-2915 GCA_035541995.1 Terriglobia bacterium | reverse complement strand
GACATGTAGGAGACTGTCCCGACAATCGTCCCCTCTTCCGTCAAAGACTCGAGTGTGCGTGTCACACCTTCGCCGCTCCCCGAAACCTCCGTCAGTTTCGCCAGACCAAAGTCCAGGACCTTCACCAGCCCGTCCTCGGTCACCATCACATTGGTCGGTTTCATGTCCCGGTGCACGATACCAGCCGAATGGGCTTTGGCCAGAGCGTCCGCCATCTGGATGGCTAGCTTCAGTGCCTCACTGAGCCGCATCCCCTTGCGAGGGATCAGTTGACCCAGCGTTTTTCCAGCCACATACTCCATGGCGATGAAGTCGATGCCGCCTTCGCTCCCGATATCGTGAATGGTGATGATGTTGGGATGGTTCAGTGCCGAGGCTGCCCGGGCTTCTTGAATGAAGCGTCGCTTGCGCTCAGGATCTATTACCTGGTCTTGCGGCAACACCTTGATCGCAACCGATCGGTTCAGCCGCGTATCGCGAGCCTTGTAGACGACGCCCATTCCACCAGTACCCAGCAGAGAAAGGATCTGGTAAGAGCCAATCTGTTGCCCTATGAGGGATTCAGGTTTTTCACGAGCGATCATCTTAGCCGCTACCTCCACGGCTGGTTCTTCAATGAAGCGGTCCCCACGCGTGTCAAACTGGAGCAGAGACTCCACCTCTCGGCGCAGCTCTGCATCCCCGGCACAGGCCTGATCAAGGAAAGCCGCACGCTGGCTCTCCTCTAACTCCAGCGCGGCCTGACAGGTTCTCTCAATTTGTTCCCAGCGGTCTGAGGTCATACAGTTTTCAGATCTGTAGGATGCGTTAGCCGCAGTCTGGCGTAACGCATCAAAACCCGGTGCGTTGCGTCGAAAAACGCCTAACGCACCCTACTCTGGCAAATCTTCTCAACCACAACGGTCAGTCATAGAAGTAGTAACAAGTGGTCAAAGACTCGTTCCGGCGGGTGGACCTTGATGGCCACGAAGCGGTCCAGGTGGCTGTCACGAGCCTTGTAGACTACCCCCATCCTGCCTTCGCCGAGTTTTTCCAGAACTTGATAGTGTAAATTCGTTTTGCCGATCATGTCATTGAAACGTGCACAACCGTGAAAACGTGGGAGCCAAAGGCGGGAGCGCCTCTGCGCGCCAGCGGTCACACTGGGTGACGGATTCTTGAACACCAACAGGCATCGCCGCTCGGAGAGCGGCTCCCACATTCGGATCAACCTGGGACGAGCCACCTTCATGGACGCCCCCTTATATCTATGGTCGGAAAACAGGAAACTGCAAAGGGGAGAAAAGCACCTACTGCGGGCTAGGCATTATTCTACATCCATCAATGGTCCATAGGAAAGAGATGGGTGCAATCAAGAGTCCATTTGCCAGGGCGACGCTCGGGACAGAGGTCCCTTCGCTCACCTTGGGCTGGATTACGCCGGCCCTTCAGGCCTGGGGGTTGGGGATCTCGGTCTTCAGGGACTGGCCTTTCAACGGCGCTCCTCCATGCTTTGGGGTACTCATGGCTGACTCAATGCGTAGGGCTAAATTTGCTATTGACTTTCGCTTTTTATTCGCCTATACTCAGAGTCAATGGAGTGCATCCAAAGCGGTAGAAGGTAAGGACATGAGAGCGACCAATCAGCCGGAAAGGGAGAGTGGTTACTGGGAACGCAAGCGCCAACTGGCCTGTCCCCTGTGCGAAGGGGTTGGTTTCCGAATGGTCGAAAAGGACGGCCAGATCCGCGCCCAGAAGTGCCGCTGTATTTCTCCTGGCCGAATTGCCACACTGCAGAGGCAATCCGGGATTCCCTCACTCTACTGGAATCAAAGCCTGGAGGAATTGAAGCCTCGGACGTTGGAGGAGATATCTCTTCTGGATTCCCTGCGAGACATACTAAACAACCGGGAACAGGGTGGTGCGTATTACTGGGTTGTTCCATGCGGAAGTGTCGATACTGAGAGGTTCCTTTCCCTGTTCGCCAATGACTTGATCCGATTGTACGGCCATTCCTGTTTTTGGCTGGATTGCCGGCAGCTGAAGGGCGATTCCAAGTGTACAGGAACGGAGCCAGCAGCCAGGTGGAGGGAAGCAGCCACCAAAGCGGATTTCCTGTTCATTGCGGGTTTGTGCGGAGGGTTGCCCAAGAGCCGCCAACGGAAGGCCCTGGAGGAGGTTCTCTGGGAGCAGATCCGCCGTTCCCGTTCCGTCTTTATCGCCGGGGGGGCTCCGACTTCTCTGGATGAGGCCTGCCAATTATTTGAAGATCGCCGCCTGGCCGTTTCTGTCTTCAAGGAGTTCGCTGTCGTGGATCCGACCCGGCATGACGCGCCGTCTCGAGCCAGCCGCTGGCTGTTTTGAACGACAGTGATCCAGAGCCCCTGCAGAAAGCAAGTTGCTCAGTAAATTGGAGGGCCACGCTCCGTCGTGACTGATACCACGGACGTGGCAGAGCGCGTTCCTCCGGAAGAGTAATGAGTCAGTTACAGGTAGAGCGCCGAGCAGGGTGACGCCCTCACCTTGCGAAGCCATGTTTCGCCACTACAGCGGCTTCGCGGAGCTCAGCCCTCCAGAGGTCCCCGTTTAACCGCCCCGCTACGTTGCTCAACCTGGGGAGTTCAAACTGGCGTGATCAGATTGTGGGGAGGACAAGGGGGACGGAGCGGGACTTGCGAAGAACTCCTCGATCCGCAACAAAACCTCACTTTCAGTCTTTGATTCATAAATACTCTTTCGCAGTGACGCACCGTAGGGAACGGCGTGTGTGAACCAGGAAGCAAATTGTTTCATTTTCCCGATCGCCCCTGCAGTCTGCTCTGCAAAGAGAAGCTCGAAATAATCCTTGATTAACCGGTATCTGGCAAGTGTGTCGGGAGTAGTTCGAGGCATCCCGTTTTCGAATTCAGAAATCTGACGGAAGACCCACGGATTGC
>DATKMG010000551.1:0-6032 GCA_035541995.1 Terriglobia bacterium | reverse complement strand
AGGATATTTTTCTTGGACGATGGGTTACCGGGATCACGGTCACTTGGATCGACGACCCTCCCAGTGTCGCCAAGCCAGCCGCAGTGGCGATGAACCCTCCCCGACTAAGCCGCCAGCATACCACATAGTTGAAACTCCCTTGGAGGATTGCATCTTATTGCCATTCTCCACAGCATTTTATGGTATCGGCCTAACGGGCGTTAGTCGTTCAAGCTGGATTTGTTGGCGGCGAGCTTAGCTTGACTGCCACGGCGGAGGATGACTCCGTCGGAACCTTTCTCGGTTCAGCTAGGATTTTCTTGTCCCATTAATGGGACAACTCAGCTGGAAACCGTGGATACCCTCTTGATTCGCTTTGGACCTAGTTCTTTAATAGCTCAAATTGAAAAGGAGGACACGAATATGTGTTCGAGAAAAGGAGTCAAGGATCCGCGAAATCGCCAGTGGATGCGAGTCGTCATCTATCGGATCCCTTTGATCCTGATTGCAGTTTTGGCTGTTGTTCCGTTGGCCTGGAGCCAGGATGCCAGCCTGGTGGGAACTGTAACGGATCCCAGCGGCGCGGTTATTGCCAATGTCTCCATCGCGGTCAAGAATCTGGAAACGGGAGTGGAGAATAAGGTCATGACGGACGAGTCCGGACGCTATTTGATTAAGCCACTCAGCGTTGGCCATTACAGTCTGACTGCGACTGCCAGCGGATTTCGCACCGTGAACATCCCCGACATCCCCTTAACCCTTAAACAGATTGGGGTGATGGATGTGCGCATGGAGGTGGGCGAGATCAGCGAGAAGGTCACCGTTACAGCAGAGACGACAATGCTGCAAGCCGAGCAGTCTGCTATCGGTCAGACCATCGAGAACAAAGCCGTGCTCGATCTGCCCCTCAACGGACGCGACTTTGTGCAACTGGTCACTATAACTCCCGGGGCGACCATGGATGGCAACGAGTACGAAACTGGCAATACTCGTGCTCTAATCAACGGACAGCGCTCCAGCAAAACCACGTCGACCATTGACGGCGTGTTGAATATCGACCAGCTATTTTCGGGTTTTCCCATCAGTCCTTCGATTGACTCCATAGAGGAATTCAGGGTACAAAGTGGAAACTTCTCCGCCGAACAGGGCAATGCTCCGTCGAATGTGTCGGTCCGGCTCAAGTCTGGAACCAACAGTTTTCATGGGAGTGCCTTCGAATTTCTGCGCAACAACGTTTTTGACGCCCGCAACTTCTTCCAGTCGGAGGTTTCCGCGCTGAGGCAGAACCAGTTTGGGGGAACTTTCGGCGGCCCGATTCGCAAAGACAAGATGTTCTTCTTTGCCGCGTATGACGGGACACGGCAACGGAGTCCAGCCGATTTCAGTGTGACTGTGCCCACTGTGGCCATGCGCCAGGGCAATTTCGCCGGCATGAGCCCGATTATTGATCCCCTGACTGGAAACCCGTTCCCGAATAACCAGATCCCGGACGACCGAATCAATAAAGTCGCGAAGTATTTCATGCCCGACTTCCCTGAGCCCAATTCAGGAAACCAATACGTGTATTCCACGCCCAACCAGTATACTGTCAACCAAGTCAGTGGCCGGTTTGATTATTACGCCAGGGAAAGCGACCGCTTCTTCGTCAGCTACTCGTTTAACCAGCGCCGCATCTTCGAAGCGGATCCTTTGCCAGCTGTTGAGGGCTACATCCGCCAGGGGCGGGCTCAAAGAGCTGTTGTTAATTGGAATCACACGCTCAGTGCCACCAAGCTGAACAACTTCACTCTGGGCTGGGCTCGCTTTCGCAATGTGATTGATCCTGCAGTTTGGGGGGGGACCAACTTCACGGTCGAATCCGGACTTCAAGGGTTTGACCAGACGTCCAGCACTTATCCCGGTTTCCCTGGAATCGGGATCGGCGGGTATCAAGGAATTGACGCGTGGCATTGGTTCCCGCTGATCAACCCTACCACCAACTGGCAGATTAGCGATGATTTTTCCGTTGTCCATGGGGGGCATCAACTTCGCGTCGGGACTGACCTTCGCCGGTTCGTCTGGTACAGCCAGTCCGCCACACTGTCCAGAGGAGACTTGTATTACAGTGGCGATTACACGGGCAACGGTTGGGCCGACTTCCTGCTGGGAAACCCCGTTTCTGCCTTCCGTCAATTCCCTCAGTGCCAGTACAATCAACTGAGCTATAACCTGGCGTGGTATTTCCAGGACAATTGGCGTATCACCCCCAACTTGACACTTGATTTGGGACTTCGCTATGAATATGACACCTGGCCGGTGGACGATCACAATCAAGTGACCAGTTTTGATCAAGCTTCCGGAAAATTTGCCGTCGGCCACGCTGACGGACAAGATCCTGATCTGAGCGTCCAGCCCACGGCCCCTCTGGCATGGAAGCTATACCAGGACATGCTGGTGAAAGCCGCTGATGTTGGTTTACCCAACAGGAGCCTGCGCTTCCCGGATAAGAACAACTGGGCGCCTCGCTTTGGACTGGCCTGGAGGCCTTCTTTCTTGAAGGAAACCGTCCTTCGGTTAGGCTATGGAATTTTCTATGAACTCCACAACGGCAACAACAACTCCGATTTTACGGCTACCTCCATTCCCTGGATCATCGGACAAAGCGTGTACAACACAAAGCCCGTGCCGACTTTGGACAATCAGCATCTGTTCCCACCAGGCGATGCAGGATGGGCGGCAGGTGTTCAGCCCATTGTCTTTGACCCGCATGCCCGGATCCCCTACATGCAGGAATGGAATGTGGCCGTCCAGAAGCAATTGAACCCCAATACCAGTGTGGAAGTGGCTTACGTCGGCAACAGCGGGAACAAGCTGGAAACGCGGGTGCCTTTCAACCGTCCGCTGCCGGGCGCCGAGGATGCGTCGCTGCGCCGACTGTACCCTGACCTGGGTGAAGGGTACGCAGAACGCAACCTGGCTACTTCCAGTTACCAGGCGCTTCAAGCCAAATTCGAACGTCGCTTTGAGAAGGGATTGATGCTCATCGCCTCTTATACCTGGGCTAAATCGATTGACATGGCCAGTTCTGATTTCGGCAGTGGTATCCAGGATGCCATAAATTACCGGGGTGACCGGGGCCTGTCGGATTTCGATTACCCGCACCGCCTCACTGTCGCTTATGTTTGGGATCTGCCTTTCGGGAAGGGCAAGCGTTTCCTGTCCAATGCCAGTGGCCCCGCCCAGTGGATCCTGGGCGGTTGGGAAACCACAGGGTTGGTCACGCTCCAGTCCGGTACGCCTTTCAGCGTGTATTCCGGCCTTGATGTCGCCAACACTTATTCCTGGCCGCAAAGGGCTAACCGGATTCGCAGTGGCCAGCTTGACAACCCCACTATTGACAAATGGTTTGACACCGAGGCCTTCGTGATGCCTGCCGATTATACATGGGGGAATGCGGGCCGCAACATTCTTCGGACTGATGGGACTCAACTCTGGGATGCTGGCATGATGAAGAATTTTGAAATCCGGGAGGGGCTCCGGTTGCAGTTCCGATTTGAGTTCTTCAACGTGCTCAATCATCCCAATTTTGGAGGGCCTGACAATTATCTTAACGACAGCCCATCCTATGGCGGCAACGGAAATTTCGGGAAGGTCTTCTATACTTCGACAGGACCCCGTGTCGGCCAGGTGGCATTGAAAATCTATTTCTGACCGGATGAGAGGTCCCGGTTGTGCAGGGGCAACCCATAGAAGTGCCCCATGACCTTTTCAAGCTCACCAGCGCAAATGAAAATGCTGGAGGGCCCCACTCTGTCGGGGCCAAGGGCGCGACGGGTGACGGCGGTCACCCGCGCGACCCTCCATTCAAAGCACATTTCATAGAGGTGCTGCTAGTCTTTTCACATGCTTCGCGGCTGGCAGCGCTTTTTCCGGGAGTCGCCCTGGGTATAAAATCGCATCGGATCACCCTGTAGCTGAGGCCGGAACCTGCCCCAGGCTGACGGCTTCGTGACGGGCTATTGCGCTTTCGCAAGACGATCCTGTCGACCAGGCAAATTCCTCTCTGAGGAGCAGAGGCCACAACATGAATATTCGACGAATCACGGACTGGTTGCGACTTCTTGTTCTCTTTCTAGCTGGCTTAGGTTCAATTTCCCTCAGCCCTACCAGTGTGCAATCCGCCGGACGACCGGAACCATCGGATTGGTTTGCCGGGGACCCGCACATGCATCGGGGCGTAGGCTGCGGGCGAGCCAATGAGAAAGAGATGCTGAGCCCGCAGCAACTCCTGGAAATGATGAAAGTCAATAACCTCGCGGTAGTTTCCGTGCTGGCCGATGCCGGCAACGGCGAAATCAAGTACGCCGATCAGGACCTCGCCATGATCACCGGGCAGGACAACGCGGTTTCCACTCCCCAGCGTATTCTCCATTGGGATGCGGAATGGCACTATGATCCGCAAGGGGTCACGTTTGAGCGGAAGATGATCGGCGGCCACTTGGCGCTTCTCGGCCTGAAGCACGGTGGACAGCCGTATGCGCAATACACCTATCCAATTCTCGCCTGGGCGAAGGAACAAGGCGGCATTGCGGGGTTCTTGCACATGCAATACCTGCCTTATGCTTTCTACCCCCCACCCGATGGAATCCCGCAGTCACTCGACTGCTGCGCGCCGCTGGAATACCCCGTAGAGACAGCTCTCGGATCAGCCTCGTTCCTGATGGAAGACGTAGTTGGGAGCGATTCCGCGTTACAGGGCTACTACCGCATCCTCAATACCGGTTTTCGTCCGGGCTTGGCCGCAGGCACAGACTATTCCTGCAACGATATGGAGCCTCTCGGAACCTTGCTGACCTACGTACGGATTCCCGGCGGTCACCTGTCTTACAGCCAATGGGTGGAGGGGATTGCACGGGGTCGAACCGTGGTTTCTCGCAATGCTCACAATGAGTTCTTGGACCTCCGGGTGGACGGGAATGCTCAGCCTGGAGATGAAATCCGCCTGCAGGAAGCGGGGCCGGTGAGAGTGCATATCGAATGGACGTCGCTACACAACGATCTGGGCAGAATCGAGCTGGTTCAAAACGGGGCCGTTGTGGCTTCGAAGACTGCGGAAGCGGCTCCCGGTTCGCCTGCGATTTTCGAAACCACGGTCGACTTTCGGCAAAGTGGTTGGTTGGCGGCCCGGAGGATGCACTGGCAGACGGGCCATCGCACACATACCGGAGCAGTCTATGTAGTTATGAAAGGTTTACCCATTCGGGCAAGCGCCGAGGATGCTACGTTCTTTGTCCACTGGATCGATAGCCTCCTCAAACTGACTTCTCCTGGAGGCGAATGGAATCGGTTCTTCGCGAATGACTTGGAAGCTGCTCAGAAACGATATCGTGAAGCCAGGGCAATCTTTGTGCAAAGAGCGGCCGAAGCAGAAATACAAGCCGCTGAAACCAAAAAACAGAATGCTCCCTGAGCTGGGTGAGATGACTGCGCGGCATGCCTGCGACTCGGGCAGGCCAACTGAACTCTGTCTGTCGCCACAAACCGATTGCAGTCAAATCAGCACGTGCATGCAGTTACGCGACACGAAAGGGGACTGCAAGGAAGGTGAACACATTGATGAAGTTCTTTTTCACCAGGGAACCCTAAGCACTTTTCCAAGCTCACCGCAGCTGGAAATATATCCGATTCCTCCTTTGGAAGGGGCGAGGGGTTTGTCTCTGTTCCGTTCTGTCGGGACCGTTGGAGAGAGGGACAACGCCCCGGTAGCCTTGGCTGCCGACTCCCGTTGCAACAGAGAATTTCATGAAAGCCTTTCATGCCCCTCGAAGGGGCACCACGTAACATGAAAATATCAATGTGGGAGCCGCGCTCCGCGCGGCGAAGTCCTCGGCCAAATTATGGTCGCCGCTCGGAGATCGGCTCCCACACTAAAGAGGATTTTCAAGAGAGAGTGCCCATGACCTATTTAGGTCACCACGGCCGATGAAAATGACTGATGGGTTTGGAGTTCAACCTTTAGGTCGCCATTGCTTCAGGCTTGCTAAAGCATGAACTCCGAACTTATTTTCATGAAA
>DATKMG010000550.1:0-5769 GCA_035541995.1 Terriglobia bacterium | reverse complement strand
TGCTGGACCAGGCAGGCTGTGGCCGGAAACACCTTGTCGGGCGTGACCGTGGCCACGATCACCAGCTCGATCTCGGCAATCTTCAACCCGGTCGACTCACAGAGCCTCCTGACTGCCTGTTCCGCCATGTCAGACGTGGCCTCTCCTTTGGCCACAATGTGACGTTCCGAAATGCCGGTCCGCTGCAGAATCCATTCATTGTTGGTTTCGACCATCCTTTCCAACTCAAAATTATCCAAGACTCGCTCTGGGACATAACATCCGATGCCACTGATTTGAACCGGAAGACCAGATTTCATCAATCTTCTCCGCGAAAGGGAATTAGCGGCTTAACCACTTCCAAAGAAATGCCGGCCCTGCAATCATCTCCCCGATTGGTAAGCACAGAACTACACTCCATTTTCGCAGGCTGTTAAGCGGCCCGCGTATTCTCAAGATCCACGCTGCACTCTGGAGAATTGCCGCTGGTTGGATTGTCCGAGCGGCGCAGTATTGTCAGGCGTCGTGAATGTCGCTATGGTGACCAAAATGGGCTTCCAGGCCGGTTTTTGTAGAAGCCATTCTTTTCAGCAAATCTTGTTTTTCCGCTGGTGTCATCGGCTTGAATGCCCTTGCTACTTCCACATTGTGCTTAACCATCTCAAAACTGGGCATCCCGATATTCACAGCAGCTACCGGCAGGCTCAAGGCATACCTTAACAATTCGTCGATGTTGGCCTTCCCCGGTCCACTACCCAGGATTTTCTCCTGAGCAGTGGCTTTCATAGCTACCACGCCCATGTTCTTCTTTAGTGTTGCGGGCAAGGCCAGATCCTCGAAGTTCCCAGCCTTGGAGGGATTTAATTGCATCATGCAACAATCGAAATCAAAGCGTTCAATCAGGTTCTTTGCAGCGGCCCCATCGGTGTGACTGGTGAACCCGATAAACCGGGTGGCCCCTTGTGATTTCAATCGGGCCAGTACCTCATAAACTCCTCCACGCTGGCCGATTTTATCTACATCGTCCATTTTACCCACACCGTGGATATGCAACAGGTCAACATGATCGGTCTGAAGGCGTTTTAGACTCAATTCGAAATCCCGTTGAAAGCCCTCCGGCTCCCGAGCCGCAATCTTGGTGACCAAGAACACCTCTTTGCGGCGGAGCTTCATGACCATCCCATAACGAGTTTCGCTCAGGCCATCCCCATAGTTATGAGCGGTGTCGAGGTAATTGACACCATGATCGATGACCCAATTGAGGACTTCTACTGCCTCAGCGTCGGTTTTGTATTGGACAAAGCGGGACCCGCCGCCGAAAGCGAGCTGGGAGACGCTGACTCCCGTCTTCCCCAGCTTCCGCTTTGGGATGGATGCGTCGGCTCCCGTCTCAGGCTCGAAAACAGGTCCAAAACTTGAGGCACTCAAGGTCGGCAAGCCCATCATTCCAACGGCAGAGGCCCGCATAAAGTCTCTTCGCGTTATTGACCCTTTCATAGCACCTTCTTAGTGAGAAGTCTTTGCACAGAGCCAAAGCAGCCAGACTCAAAGCAGTTCAGAGTCCAGCAGAGCGCTAGTATATGTCTAGAGATTCTTTTTGACAAGCCCAGTCACGCTGTGCTATCCATCCAGACAGGAACCTGTCAAGCACCCCATGGAGAGGCGGCAAATCTCGAAATGAGCAAGCTATTTTCCGTCACTGAAGCCAACGCTCTGCTTCCGCATTTGCGCACCCTATTCGGCAGGGTTCAGGCAGTAAAGGAACGCATGGCTGAAATGAAGCCGGAATTGGAGGGGGCAGAACGTGGTCACGTTTACGACTGGGGGATGCCCAGGGGGGCGGAATACATCGGAATCCTAGAAGCGTTTCAGCAAGCCTCCAAGGAGATCGAAGATTTGGGAGTGCTGGTCAAGGATTTCGATCAGGGACTCTGTGATTTTCCACACAAGCGAGAAGGTCGGTTGGTGTATCTCTGCTGGAAACTGGATGAAGAGGAAGTTGGTTGGTGGCACGATATTGATACCGGATTTGCCGGCCGTCAACCACTCTAGCCGTTTTTCCGCACCTCAACGCCAAGGCGCCAGACCGGCGCGATTGAACGGCTACTGACCTTTCCCTAGCGCCTTAGCGTCTTTGCGTTAACGGCCTTCAAGTCATCCCTCAAACCCAACCAGTTCCTGTTCGAGTTCCAATTCAACTCCAAATTTCTCTCGCACGCGGTCCTGTGCCAGGCGGATCAGACTCGCGACATCAGATGCCTTGGCGCCACCCAGATTAATGATGATCCCTGCATGCTTTCTCGAGATCTGGGCCCGACCAATGGTATGACCTTTCAGGCCGACGTCTTCGATGAGCTTCCCGGCGTAATTTCCGGACGGGCGCTTGAATACGCTTCCGGCTGACGGATACTGCCAGGGTTGTCGCTCGTGGCGCTTTGCCAGGATCTCCTCACGAGCCCTGAACAATCCTTCTCGATCGCTTGGGGGAAACTCGAAAGTCGCTCCCAAAATGAAAGTATCTCGAATTTTCGATGCCGTCCGATAATGAAAACCTACTTCCTCCTTTGAAAGCACCAGGTGGCGTCCTTGAAAATCCAGGCATTCCACGGTCTGGAGATAGTCCGAGATTTCCGCGTCGAAGGCGCCGGCATTCATCCGCAGGGCACCTCCAAGACTCCCGGGAATCCCGGAAAGTCGTTCCATACCCGCAAGCGATGCCCTCAGGCAGGTCACAACAAGCTCGTCTAGCATCAATCCTGCTTCAGCAGTGACATGACCGTCCTCGATGACAAGTCGGTTAAAGTGATTCAAGTGAATAACCACCCCGTCGAATCCATTGTCACTAAATAGAACATTGGCGCCACCGCCCAAAACAAACTTACGAACCGCGTGCCGGTTGACGATCTCATTCAGACGTCGAAGATCCTCTTCATCCCGGGGGCACACCAGGAAATGGGCAGGGCCTCCAATTCGATAGGTCGTTTTCAGATGCAGAGGGGCATCTTCAAAGACCTCACCCTGAATGGAATCCAGCAGTTCGCTTCGCAAGTCTGTCATTGAACAGCCTCACTGGATAGACATCTCGATGAAGCGGCTCTACACTAGACGGCTCCGCGTATGAAGTCAAGGAGATGGAATCCATGAGCTAATAGATGGGTCTCCTGAAGGTCGTCCTTGCGCCGTGGGGGCACGGCGCCTCCAAACGCCTGGAGGTGGGACGCCCCCGTCCCGCTCAACAGCGGCGGGTGTTGTGCATCAGTGACCACGCTCTCACTTTTGACTGCACCCTCAGACTCCTTTCCATTGCCGATAGCATCGTAATGTGGGTTATGCTACATTTTTTGTGAGTTCTCGCGCATGTCGCGTGAAGCAACTGCCTCCCTGGAAGAGATCATGCCCGCCAATCTAACACCTCAATACCTGGAAGCCGAGAAACGCTATAAGCAAGCCCCCACCGTGTCTGAGAAACTCGAGGCTCTCGAAGAGATGCTGGCGGTCATCCCCAAGCATAAAGGAACCGAAAAGCTCCAGGCTGACCTGAAAACAAGGTTATCGAAGCTCAAGGGAGAGCTGGAACATCAGCGGAAATCGGGGGGCAAACATGATCCATTTTCCGTGATGGAACGGGAAGGCGCCGGTCAGTTGATCCTGCTCGGGGCCCCTAACACAGGAAAGTCATCTTTGCTGGCTACACTGACCAATGCTACTCCCGAAATCGCAGAGTACCCTTACACCACTCGCTTCCCTCAACCCGGGATGATGCCTTTCGAGAACATCAAGATCCAGTTGGTGGATATGCCTGCCATGACCGAAGACTTTTGGGAACCTCGCTATTCGGGAATTATCCGCAACGCCGACATCCTGATAATCCTTGCAGATCTTTCTACATCGGAAATGCTCGACCAGGTGGAGACCGTGTTTTCGCTGTTGGAAAAGGCAAAGATTAAGCTGCTTGTTAATGAACCGGGCCAGCCAGACAATGAGAACCCTTCGACAAAGAAGAACCTCTTAATTGGGACTAAATCTGATCTGGATCAAGGGCACGAATCGTTCAAAATCCTCCAAGAACTCTATGCGGGTCACTTTGAAACCTTGGCCCTTTCCTGCAAGACCGGAGAAAATCTTCCCTACTTCAAAACACGAGTCTACCAGGTTCTTGGAATTCTCCGTGTCTATTCCAAGCCTCCCGGTAAGAAGGCAGACTTGAACGATCCTTTTATCCTTAAGCAAGGAAGTACTGTGCTGGACGCTGCCGCGCATATTCATAAGGATTTCGCCGAGAAGCTGAAGTTTGCCCGAATTTGGGGATCTGAACGGTTTGAAGGGCAAATGGTCCATCGAGAGCACGTCCTGGCGGACGGCGACATCGTTGAATTTCACGTTTGATTTGAGACCTGTTGCAAGGGTGTTATAATTCCCATGCGCCGACGGGCGATTCCGTTGTAAGCGGTTTCACGAAGTACAAGCTTTGAGAAAAATCGTCGACTGGAGACCCAGCGAATGGCTGAAAGAATGGTGAAGTGTGTGAAGCTAGGGCGGGAACTGCCCGGCCTCGAGCGTCCTCCGTTTAGCAGCGAACTTGGAAAGCGAATCTATGAAAACGTCTCGAAGCAGGCCTGGGACATGTTTCGTGAACACTTGAAGATGATAATCAACGAATATCGCCTGGTCCTGGGCACTGAAGAATCGAACCGCATTGTCCAGGAACAAATGGAACAGTATTTTTTTGGGTCCGGCTCGAAGCTTCCGCCAGGCTACGTCCCTTCAGATAAGAGTTAGCCATTTCGTCTCTACCCCGACTCACCAATTTGATGACGCCATAAAGCCGGAGATTTCCCCTGTAACCTCGGTTCAACTCATCACAAATAGACCAATCGGATAGGTTGACCTCTCCCTCGCCACAATAGAAAATGTGGGATGATAGAGCGGTGGGCTCACAAAGGCGCCCCACGACCATTTCAAGCACACCACTATGGATGAAAATGCATCTGATTCCCCCTTTGAAGGGGGCGAGGGGGTTGTCTCTGTTCCGGACTGGACGGTTCTTTCGATAAGGAGACAAATGCCCACGGTTACTGCCAGAGCACAGTAACCGTGGCTACCAAAACTCGGTTTTCATGGAGGTCTTCCCATCACTTCCGGGCAGACATAATCCCATAAAGGAGGAAGAAACAGATCAAAAGGTTTGAAAGGTCTGCAGCGCTGCTGGTCTGCATTTCATTCTTCTTGAGTTGTCTATCGATTCGGGATCTTCAGGCACAAGACCATCCAAAGGGATCCGGAGTCCTACCAGTCCGCTATGAGGAGCTAACGGGACCTGATTTCGTGCAAGCAGTAGTTAAATCGGGTAGTACCTGTCTCATCCCGATGGGTATTCTGGAAAAGCACGGGCCTCACCTGCCGATCGGGACCGACTTGCTGGATTCTCGGGAAGTGGCGCTGCGCGCGGCTCAGAAGGAGTATACCCTGGTCTTTCCCCCTTACTACTTTGGCCAGATCTTTGAAGCGAAGCATCAGCCGGGAACAATCGCTTATAGCGAGAAGCTGATTTGGGATTTGTTGCAGGAAACCTGCGACGAACTTTCCCGTAATGGAATCAAGAAGATTATTCTTGTCAACGGACATGGCGGGAACAACAATTTCATCCATTTCTTCTGCCAGGCCCAGCTGGCTAGCCGCAAGGACTATGCCGTCCTGATTTTCAACTCTTCGCGTGATCCGGAGGCCAACGAGAAGATTCAGAAGATGCGCAAGACCACCATGGAGTCTCATGCCGGTGAAATGGAAACC
>DATKMG010000549.1:0-6000 GCA_035541995.1 Terriglobia bacterium | reverse complement strand
ACGCTAAATGAGAAGCCATCAAACAAAGCACGTCCCGCTTGATCATCGAACCGAACACGCTTCTGTAACCCTCGATCGACATTCGAACTCCTGCCGCTGCCGACAGACACCAGCGAGTGTAATATAGGTGAGTTCATTACCGACTCCCGAGTACAGATCGCGCCACCAAGACCGACATCCATTGTTTCCCAATCAGAATCCCCCATCCATATGAGAAAGCGGAAGTGCGTTCCAATCAAGCCGCAGGAACCCTGGCGACAGAACCATTCATATTCCCCCGGTCAATGCTACATTTGACCAGGGTACCCAGGGGGTAGTTATCCGGAACGACTTGAGATCACTGTAACCGACTGCTTTCATCACTCCTCTCAATTCGTCTTCGCGCCGTAGACTCTGAGCCCTGCAACACTTCAGAATGAGCCGCGTCACTAGAGGGATCAATACCGGGCTGAATTCCCAAAGTACAATTCTACCGCCAGGTTTGAGTACCCGGACAGTTTCGAGGAGAGCCTGGCGAAGCTGCTTATCGGTCAGGTACTTGATGACGTGAGAAAGCAGGACAACATCAAACAGGGAGGAACCCACAGGCAGAGACAGAGCGCTGCCCACCATCAGATCCACTGATTTCGTGGGCCATCCTTTTGACACTCTTGTCTTGCCCTGGAGGACCATTTGATACGAGAGATCAACTCCCAAGTATGATTCTTTCGAACGGACTCTCCGCTGAGCGGCTCTCAAGATTTCCCCCATACCACAACCAATCTCAATGACCCGGTCCATGGAGGTCAATCGGGCCGCATGAACAAACGTGCGAGAATAAACGATGCCACTAATGCTGAAAACAAGCCTTCCAATGGGCGAAGCAAAACTAGTCCCTCCTATCCAATGATCGTAAAAGTTGCGGGCCTTATGCTCTGCTTCGGAGAGTAAAGACCATGGGGCCTGAGCTGTCATTGGGTATCAAGATCTCCTCTATAAGATTCGAGTGCGTAACAACCTTTCAAAGAAGAATCCGACATGTGCGACTCCAACTTGTCCTTCATTGCTCCATAGACCGGTCCATGGTGTTTGCAGCATGCGAGGTCGCTGACTCAACATGCGCTGGTCTTATGATAGCTGGAAACCCTTGCCGGCCTGGAAGTAGCTGCAGTATCGTCTGATTTTTCTGCCCAATGGAATGAAATCCGGCTTGAATGGTGTTGCCTAGAGTTGGAGGGGTATCTGATGGAACGTCACGGGCGGTGGTGTTTTGCATCGGACCTAGCGAGGAGCAGGAGCAACGAGAGCGCCGATGGGTACATCGGACCTCGCCGAACTGGGGCTCGGCGGTCCTAGCCTCCTGCATCCTCACTGACCTTAAAACCTCAGAAGTCCGCACATTGAACTTAGCCTTCTTAGCTCTCCAGCAAGAAGAAACCTTCAGACTCCTGCCGAAATCCCCATTCTCTTTTCACCAGCAAAAAGTTCCTTCAAGGTTGCCGCCAGTTCGCGGATGGCCTTCTCTCCATTGCCCACGAAACTTGATCCGTGCATCGTGGCCAGTGTGCGCGGCTGGAGTGTAGCAAGCTGTTCCATGATTCGATCCGTGTCTGTGGTGTAGGGCACGGAGCCTGCCAGTGGGCCATTTTCCAATTCCTCCAGGGCACGGCGAGAAGGACCCACGATGTCCGCTTCTGTTATTGGCTCAACATCACCCGTGTGAAAGAACAAATCGGAACAGAACAATGTCTTCTGGGTTTCTTCAAACAGGATCCCGGCGTCCCACCCGTGAGGCATGTGTGCCGTCGAGCAGTAGCGGAATTGATACTTTCCCGTGTTCAGGACCTCTCCATGGGCCAGTCCACGAGCAGGACGGATGGCAAAATCATTCACACTGACCAGGGCACCTATCACGCTGCAGGCCGCCTCAGCGTCGGGTGCAATCTCCAACCAGTGATTGAGAGCTCCGCATTCATCAGACTCAAAATGGCTGAAGCTGATCCAGCGGATACTGGAAGGAGGCAGGAGGCTGCTGACTGCTTCTCGTATCTCACTAAACATGGACTTGTATCCGGCATGAAAGAGGAGCGGATTTTCGTCCCTGATAAGAAAATGGTTGAACTGCAAATTGAACTGCGGGGAAAGCACCGAGATTCGATACACATCCGGAGCAACTTCATCTATTCTGGCCATTGTGGTCACCTCTCCTTATCTTGAAATGGACGTGCATGGAGAATCATCACCCTGAAGGCTGAAGCATTCTCATGCGATAGGTAATGGAATTGGTTGCTTTATTTTCACTATGCAACCATGTATAATGAAATTGTAATGGAAAATCCTAAAGGAATCAATTTAATTATACATATTCGTTTAGTGAAATTAATCGCCCCTCTTTTTGATCGGTAAGATGCCTAGAATATACAAGTTAAAGAAACGTGCCGCCAGTCTGGCCGAGACTCGCCGAAGAATTGTTGCCGCAACCGTCCACCTCCATCAGATGCGGGGAGCGGCTAATACCAGCATTAGTGCTATTGCTGAGTTGGCTGGAGTCGAACGGTTGACGGTCTATCGCCACTTCCCGGACGAGCGCTCTTTATTAAAGGGTTGCACGTCACACTACCTCAATTTGAACCCACCTCCAAACCCGGATCCCTGGCGTGAAATAGTCGATGCAGGGCAGCGCCTCCATTTAGGGCTTTCAGAAATTTATGCCTATCACCGTCGCACAGAGCCCATGTTTGCTCGGGCGGCGCGAGACCTTGAGGAAAACCCCATACTCCGTGAGGTTCTGGAGAATTTTTTTTTGCGATGGGATCGAATGCGGGATGTTCTAGCTTCGGCTTGGGAATCCCCGGGTTCCAAGAACCCTCTAATCCGGGCTTTGATTGGGCATGCGATGACCTTCCAGACCTGGCGATCTCTGGTTCGCGAACAAGACTTGGACGATGCCCAAGCTGTGGATCTGATGACGAAGGTGGTGCATTGTATTGCCTCAAGTGAGCTTTTGCAGACTTGAAAAAGCCACCATTTGGCGGCCACACACGGTCTTACCGTCACACATTGCATCTGCTCTGAGGCGCCACGACCGAATTGTTTTCCGAGTTTGATCTCCAACAATGCTCCCATACCCGTCCGCTGAAGGCTCAGAAACAACCAAATCGCACACCGATGATCCGAATACTTATGCCGCCGGCGCCTTTGATTAATACCGGTCCTTCCTCAGTGAAAATCAGCCCGATCACGGATTCGGCTGGAGGATCATCGAGGGATCGTTAACTCTAAACCAGCGAGGGATTGACATGGCTTCAGGGTGACACCGCGCTCGTGGGCGGCTGCCTGGCGCAGCTTCAAGCGAAATGAGGAAGAAAAGAAGGCCGGCAGTTCGGCAGTGGTGGCAGGTATGTTTCTTTCCGGCCAGGGCAAAAGAGAGTATGAGCCCGGGGCAAGGTTGCGCAACTGAAATGCTCCATTCCCGTCCGGCCGGGTTTCGGCATATCGTAGAATGTCATCTGTAGAATTCTCTTCAGCAGGGACCAGGAAAATCCTGACGGCACCCGCACTTCCCGCTTCGCCCGCAGGTGCGGCTATATGGCCGGAGATTTCCGCAGCTCCCGGGGCCAGTGTGATCTGAAGGTTCTCCCCTGCCTGACTACCTCTTATTGAAAAGACCAGACGGGAGGCGGCTGGTTTTGCACCTGTTGCAGAATCCATCCCGGGCTTGACCGACTTGAGGTAAAAAGACCGGGCGGGCAGATGAATTATCAACTGATGATTGCCATCTGACAACCCGGCCAGCTGGAATTCCCCTTTGGCACCAGCTACCGTCTCAGCCTCAGAAGGCAGGAATTGATCCAGCACCGATTTTTGCTTTCGGTCAGGCAGTCGACGCGTCGAAAGAACCAGTCCTTTCATCCAGTTGATTCCGGGCGGAGCACATTCAGCGCCTGTTTCCGTCTTTTCGATCACGACCCGGCCCGCCAGGGTTCCCAGCGGGTTCATAACCAGCTTGACATTGCTGACGTCCTGGCCGCGGATAGAGAGGGGGACAGGGGTGGAAGCCCCCCGCGTTTCCATCTCCCGCGGCGTTTGAGCCAGCAGGTAATAGTTTCCATCGGGAATATGCGCCAGCGTGAATTTCCCGGCCAGGGTTTCCCGACTGGTGGCAGAGGTTCTCTCCAAGATCCCGCTCTCTGCATGAATCAGATTAATTTCGGCCCACAGCTTGGAGCTCTTTAGTGAAGGTGACAGGGTCACTTCTCCCCGGATGGTTTGCCCGATTTCTGCTCGCAAACGCATATCGATCCCGGTAATCTCAAGGCCTGTCCTTACCCCAACGACAGAAGGGGCCCCGTCTGCTTCCATAGAATAAAAGGAGGGTGCAATTCCATCGTAAGCGGAAAACGAGTAATTGGAGGCACTGCCCCCAGCACGCACATGATAGTTTCCAGCGTGCAGGCCGTAAATCCGGTAGATTCCCCGGTCATCGGTCCTAACAGGAAACCGAAGAGGGAATTCCTTCCCTTCCCTCTCCACGGGGAGAGCCGTCACTTGCGCATTGACAGCTGGATTTCCGGCGGCATCGGTTACTGTGCCAGTGATAACTCCCCCCTTCGCGAGGGAAAGAGAGGCAAAATCGCCTGGATAATAGAGAGGGAGTTCTGCTTTTCCAGTGATTGGATCACCCTCCATGACGTACCCAAGAGAAGTGACCGTCAGGCGGTAAGCACCTTCCGCAAGCGATCCAAACTGGAATTTTCCGTCAGCGTCACTGTTTGTCCAGCGCATCGCATCATGCTGATCTCCCACCCTGTGTAAGAAAATAGTGGCCTGAGGCAAGCCGCGCCCATTCTCAGCCAGAACTTTTCCCCGGATCACCCCCGAACCGGGAGCAGAGGATTGCTGAGCGGAGGAAACAGGAGGAGCCAGAAATGTGAATATTGCACCAAGGCAGGCTACTAGTCCCGTCCGAGTGATCCACAAACTCTCTTTTGTGGCGGAGCGCCCATCATCAGGGTTTTGGAGCATCGGGCGAGACCTTTTCTTTTTCCGGCACGAGATCAATGACAATCTCCGTGCGAGTTTCCTGCCGGGGACGAAGTGTGACTCGTTGCAAGACTTCCTGAAACTCCACGGGCTTTGAAGTTCCGGAGAAGGCCGGTACGTACGGCTGGATATGAAGCACGACTTCTCCCGGAGGCAGCTCTTCAAACCTGAACATGCCGCGATCATCCGTTTCGGTCCCGAAAATAGACTCTGTGTTGTTCTCTAAGACCGGCTCGACATAACATCTAACACCCGAAGGCAGCGGTCCCGCTTTGGTCCGGACTAATCCCACCAGAGTGCCTTTCCCTTCAACAAAAAACAGCTTCAATCCTGTGATTTGCTGCCCGGACTCAAGAGGGATTCCTTCCAGCAGGTAATTTCCGGGGGGGCCATTGAATTCACATCGCACCAAGAATAGATCGCTGGAATTCACGCTGAACGTGACTTTGCCGGAAGGCAGACCTCGGAACGTAAAAGTGCCATCGGCTGCCAGCGCCGTTCGCTTCCACATCCCTGCAGAATGCTGAACGAGTTCTGCGCGCAGTTCCAAAGTCCTCATTTTGGAGGCTGCGTCGGCAGGTTCCATCCCCTCCAGGATCACCTGTCCACTGATGTCTGCATCCCCCTTACGGAGCCGGAGGATCAGCCCCTTCACATCCTGATCGGAGATTTCGAAGTCGACCAGGTCGGCACTGTAGTTCGCCTCGTCCAGCGGTCCGAGGACCAGAGAATATTTACCCGGCAGAAGATCTCCTTGCTCAAATTCTCCATTGGCGCCTCCGAGACCACTGGAAAAACTCCCTCTTCGACGTCCATTCTCATCCAACCTGGAAATCATGAATCGCAGGTTTGGCACCGCCTGCCCCGAATCTGCCTCCTGTATGAATCCGCTGACATGATAGCCGCGCAAAAAGCGGGCTACCTTGAAATCAATGCCCGATAGCTCCCGCCCTTCGGCAACTTCTACAGCCGTAGCCT
>DATKMG010000548.1:0-15676 GCA_035541995.1 Terriglobia bacterium | reverse complement strand
CCCATCGCAAGCCATAGGTTAGGGTCAGGCTTGGCTTGAGCTGCCATGTGTCTTGTGCAAAAAGGCTAAAGGTCCTGAACAGGAACGTTGCGGGAATGTTCTGGTTAGTAAAAGCAAAGCCGACAATGCCAGCCTCGGTGGTTGGATAATCATTGAACCCTGCATACTGAAAGTATTGGCTCGGAGCGAATCGCGGTGACAATCGGCGATAATCCACTCCGATCGCAAACCTGTGAAGACCCCTTTGAATTGCAGCATTGTCCACCAGTTCAATCTGGCGCTGGAGACTCTCTTCACCCGCTCCAATGGCGAGGTATCCATTGCTAGTAAATCCCGCTTGAAAGCCAAAACCGGCGTTCTTCAAATCGTAGCCGTCGGGAAGGGGCGGCGAGGTTATGGGCGTGGCGCCGCCAAAATTGCTCGAAACCAGAGCGCCAGTGCTATCTAATCGACTGTAATTAAATCGAAAGTCATCGCTTATGGTCGAAGACAAGGACCAGGTCGTTCCCACAGTGAGTGTTTGTATTGTCTGCGATTGAACTCCTAGCTGGCTGAGCGCGACCCCATACCCCGCACCCTGTTGCCGGATACTTGAGGGAGAATAGTTGTATCGGCCAAAGAGGTTGAGCTTGTCGGTCAAGCGATCGTCGATGCGGAGACTGTAAGCATCCATCGAACTGGGATTCGAATAGGTTGCGTTGAACTGGGCGACGCCATCGCCCAAGTCGGGCTGCTTGGGGTCGAACGGATAGGCATCCAGGAACTCCTGCACTGCCGGTATCGCGTCCTGACGTGCCTGATGGTCGGGGACCTGAGTGAGGGCCGTTTGTGGCAGTCGGAGGCGCAAGCCCTCATACGAGAAGAAAAAGAAAGTCCGGTCTTTCCGAATCGGCCCACCGAAGGTCCCGCCGAAATCGTTTTGTTGCTCCGGAGCCTTCGGAAGGGGAGCCGGATTGAATACATTGACGCCATTGAACCAATCGTTGGCGTCCAAGACCGTATTTCGGAAATAGTCGAAGAGAGATCCATGAAAGACGTTCGTGCCTGATCGTGTGACGATCGAAATTTGCCCTCCAGCGGAAAGTCCCGAGTCCGGGGCGGCCGTCGAAGTCTCAATCCGGAACTCCTGCAGCGCGTCCACCGAGACGAGACTGTTTGTCCCACCCGATAGGCTAGTTGCGCTAGCCTGTCCCCCAAGTCCTGCTCCTGGATTGCCGATATTTGCACCAATTCCGAAATTGGCACTTACCCCATCCACTGTCCAGTAATTCGAGGTTTCCCGCTGGCCGTTTACGACAAACGTATCCGTGTTTCCCGCGCCTGGAGTGGGGATCACCCCCGGCGCCAGTTCAATCAGTGATTGAAAGCTGCGCCCGTTCAGAGGCAGGTTTTCTGCGAATCGGCGGTTCACTACCGTGCCCACGGTGGCATCCCGCGTGTTGATTTCCAACACACTACCCTCTACGGTAACCGTTTCCGATTGTGCCCCGATCTGCAGTGTGAAATTTTGCTCGACCCTGCCTTCGACCTGGAGCGTGAGGCCTTTTGCGACAATTTCTTTAAAGCCCGTCTTGCTGACCGTGAGTTGATAGTGTCCGGGCGACAGACTACTGAAAAAATAAATGCCGACGGAGTTGGTAGTGGAGCTGCTCGTGATACCAGTCTCCACACGAGTTGCTCTAACCTCAACGCCCGGCACTGCCCCTCCTTGAGTGTCCAAAACGTTCCCGCTGAGTGACGCAGTATCCGTCTGCGCAAACAGAGATGAAGTACACACTATGCTCACTAGCAAGGTAGCTTGCAATGGCCTTGCGGACATGCGGAAGAGCAACAGGATCTCCTTTATTGAAAGCGCAATTTGGCCACTGCGCTGCTTGCGAACTGCTCCTGTCCATAATGGTGAAGTGAGCAGAGATCGGCCGATTCCCTCGAGTGAACTGACCCAACGCAGAATCATCTTTCATCCCTTTCCCGGTCGAATTGCTACCGCCTGAATCTCAGAATCCCGAACTACTCGAGAAGCAGCTAGTTTTCTTCCCACCAGTTCTCGCCATCAGATGTAAATGCCCGTGACGGAAAGCATAGTGATGACGAGACCGAGAACACTCACTACGATGCGGAAAGGTGGAAATTGATGAATGTCCGCAAAGTGGATGATCGATGGGTCAGCCAGCAGTTCAGCCATGCGAAGTAGCAAAAACATCGGTCACGGGTGTCCTCGTCGAATATGAACATCCACGGCATATCCCTTCCCTGACAGCATACGTACCAGCGACGCCCGCTCGCCTTGGCCTCGCCAGTCGGGAGAATGGAGCACACCTTTGTACTGGACGATGCGGAGCGCCGGGATAAACGTCTCCAGCAGAGCATTCACCGGGTAGCCGAGCTGTCCACCGGACAGCGAGACACGCCCAATGTCGCGGTGATATTGCTCGACCAGCAGTTGTCCTCCGGAAGTGAGTTCCTGGGCAAGGCGACTTGCCTTGAGCAAGATCAAGTGGCCCACATAAACGTCCACGATCAGGTCCCATTTCGTCTTGCCTATGTCGAACGCGGCAATGTCTGCAAGCACGCAGAAGATCTTCAACCTTAGCCGGGCAGCCTCTTTTTCGGCGAGCTCGATGCCTTTATCCGGAATGTCCACGCCTGTCACGTCCCAACCCAGACGCCCGAGAAAGAACGAATTCCGCCCCTGTCCCATCCCTACGTCAAGCGCCAGGCCCGGCTTGCGTCCCTCGATAACCTGCGCAAGAAACCGGTCAAGGTTCGGGGCAAGTCTAGCGATGTCATAGGTGTAAACTCGATTCCACCCCGCACGATCATCATCAAGGGGTGAGGACTTCTCTGACGCTGAATCTGCCGCGGCGGGAAACAGGGCGAGAGATTGTAGTAATACTCTCCGCCGCAATCTGTTCAAGTTTTGCATATCGAGTCTCCCACAAATCCCTTGCTTCATTGAGGTGATCGTGCATACCGCCGGCGAGAAATAAGCCGGAGGCGAATAAGAGCCAAAGATGAGCAGAACGGCCAGCGCCTGCGCCACAAGCGACTCCACCGTGGGAGTCAGCGAAAGCCAAAAGTCCATTCTTATTGAGCCTGTAGAAGACTTCGGGACACCGGGAGCGATCTAGGAACGGCCGCCCTCGGCGCTGGCTTCGAAGTAATGTCTGTCGAAAAGGTTGAAGATACGGCACCATCCTGATCTTTTAGCACACCGGCGATCCGCCCTTGGGGAGAGTCAGCATGAAACATGACTCCTGGGCTGAGGAACATGGCTGAAATGACAAGTAACTGAGAAAAGCGGCTATTCATTGGCTATCCTTCTAAACAGCTTGTCAAAAACGAAGAACCAACGAGAGTCAGATGAGGGGTTGGCGCTCACCATTCTAAGGAGATGTCCTTCCTGCCACGAGCCCCCCTGAGATAGTTCCAGCCATTCCGATCTGCACTGCGTCTAGCGGGAGCCTTTCGTGCTTTGCTGGAACAAGGCCCGCGGCATGTCATCTCGATCTGAGGGTCTCGAGATCCCTGATAACCTCCTCAGGTTTCCATTCATTCCCTTTGTAGAGCTTGAACAACCTGCCTTCGGGATCGATGAAAGCCGTTCGCAAGCTGTGAATGATTTGGTCCCCGTCTTCCCAGTAGCTCAATCCGAACCAACTGGCCAGTGACTTCAGATTGGCAGCCTCAGGAACGGCAAATTCCCAATGATCAAAGTCTCGAGTGTACGACGACCCATACTTCTTCAAGACAGCAGGGGTATCGTGTGGGGGATCAAGACTGATGCTCAGCAGGTGAGTGGCCTTGTGCAAGTCGGGACGAGTCAGGAGTTCAGTTTTGATTTCATTGAAATAGCGGCTCATCAAAGGGCAATACCCAGGGAGAGGACACCGTGTATAGACGAAGGTGAGCAACAGCATCGAACCGCGATACTGATGGAAGTGGATGGCCTTGCCATTTTGATTGACAAGCTGAAAATCGGGTACTTCGCTTCCTGGTTCAGGCTCTTGCGATACCTGAAGGCTGCTGTTGCCGGGAACTGATGGCCCCTTCGTAATCACAAGATTTTCCAGCCAGAAGTTCCCCTCTTCAACAACCAGGATAGCCAGGATCTGGTCGCGAGCTTCGAGTCTGCTCAGAGCTTCTTCGTCCTTTACTGGAAATGTCATGGTCATGGCGCCCATGAAACCGGGAATCGCTTCGTGAGCAATGGTCGCCATGTGGAGTTTCTTGTCCACCGAGAGGGTCTTTCCTTTGAGCTCATAACGCGTCTGGGGAGGCTTGCTACTTTGCCGGCACCCTCCCAATGGACCGCCAATCAATACGAACAACAGCAGCACGCTGAATAGAGGGACATGGGACGTCGGCTCACCAGTCGAAGCAGGGTTCCGGGCCAGTTGCCTCGTGGGGTCGGTATCGCACTCCTTGGTTCTGGCGGAGAACAATGAACGAATCAATCCAGGCCTCTCAATTCAATTTCAATTCTCCTCCGAAATTCTTCGGGGACTTCGGAATCGGAAGGTGGGTGATCATGGTGGAGCTTGCGGGTGGTGCACCCGTTTCGAAATCCCTGGAAAGCCCACTTCCGGATCAGCCAGATCAACCCAAAAGTGGCAGAAAACAAAGCAATAATTGGAGTGCCATACACAACCTGGCTCGCTATCCCATCGGGTTCTGCCAGCACGGCAAGGCCGTACCTGGCCTTGCAGTACTCCAGGATCTCGCGGTCAGATTTGCCTTCCGCAACCCACTTTGTGATCTCCGACCGAAGAGCGGCGGCTTCTTCACTTTGGTGTCGGGAGACAGGTTCACGATAGCAGCAGGGAGCCAGAAGCGCATTCTCCAAGTGGGCGATTCGGCCGCCCTGCTCGGCCTGGGAGTTGATGCTCCCGATCATTAGAAACGTTAGCGCGAGAGAACCGAAATTCATGGCTCAGGCGTCCAGCCCGGCCAAAGCAACTGGATTCAGCATCCCATTAGAAGTGAAATCGGTAATGGACTTGGCCATAGATTTGTCGCGGGTCGATGTAGTGCGTACCTCCGAAGGTTTCGCTGTTGTCCAGTAAAAAGCGGCGGTTGGCAACATTCAGAGCATGGACTGCAACTGACCATTTTTCTCCGAATGATTTGCCCAGAGAGACGTCGAAAGTCTGGTTCCCCGGTAGGTGGTCAGGTCCTTCCCCGTCGAGGAAGCCGGAGCCATAATGGTAAGCTCCAGCCGCATAACTACGACTCGGAAGCGAGAGGTTGAATCCGATATTCAGGGTGTGACGCTGATCATGATCGAGGAAAAAATATCCTTCATCGGGAGGAGAAAAATCGGTCAACCCGCCTGTGACCCCCCCAGCACCCTCGGCAAATTGATGCGAATAGGCAATTGAAACCTGGCCACGCTTCCAGAGCTGGGGTGACTGGACAGACACCTCTAATCCTTTGATTCTCGCCCGTTCGATCGTGAGAGGAAAAAAGATATTGGAATTGCCCAGGGTCTCGTGGTCGAAGAAGTTCTTGGCGACCGTGTGAAAATAACCGGTGTCGAGGGTCCACCCTCGAAGGGGAACGGCCAGCCCGACCAGATATTCTTCATCCCGTTCCCCGTGCAAAGGCAGGAACCCGAAGCCCTGACTCAAGGCCAGCTCCAGCAAGGGTCCGGACACGGTGGAGAGAGGCGGAGCCTGGTAGTAACGTCCGTAAAAACCGCGCAGAACCCAGTTGAGGCGAGGCAGCCGGATGGTGCTGCCGACCCTCGGACTGGTCACATTTTCACTGAATGAGCCCTGAAAATGGGTGAATCGAATACCGCCAGTCAAGGTCAGCCATCGAGTGAGCTTGAACTGATCTTCCAGGAAAACAGCTTGCAGATTGCCGGTAGGCTGCTCGGTTTGGGCAAGGCTGAGTCCGCTTCCATCTGTGGCTCGCAGTCCGAAGAAAGCGTCGTCTCTCTGGTAGAACCCGTAATAACCCACCTTGGCGTCGTTATTCCGACTCAAAGCACTCAGGATGACTTGTCCTCCTGCATAGTGCGAGTCGTGCTGATCCCGCGGAACGATGGGCCCTTCGTCCCCTTCGGCTCCAATGTAGTTGCCGATATAGTCGGCGCGGTTGAAGTGATAAAAAGGTGAAACCGTGAGTAAGAGATTCGTGTTGAAACTATGCGCCCATGAAAAATGAGAAAAAACGTCCCGTTCCTCATTGACGTCGCGGATTCCGGCCGCTTGCGCGTCCGGATCGTTCGGGACCTGGTAATGATCGCCCCGTGCTCCGCCCACGAACCGAACCTGGTCTGACGGGTTTGCGTTATAGATCAGGGATGCAAAGCCCCCGATGCCATTGGCCTGATCATGCAACACCTCTGAAGTCGGGGTCGCCAGGCCGAAGTCACTGCGGTTGCCATTTACGCTGGCGTAGTAGGCAAACCGCTCGCTGTGGCTCGCAAACTTCAGCTGGTTGTTGGTTTGATTGAAATTGCCGTAGCTGACAGTCAACTCGGCTTCGCGGTTGCTTTCAAATCCTGAGCGAGGAACCACATTGAAGACACCGTAAGTGCGGTCCCCATACTCAGCGGAATAACCGCCACGTTGCACTTCCAGGTAATCGATATCCTTAGGATCGAACTGCGGACCCACATTGGAAGCAATGTTGGTGTTTGGGATGGGTACACCGTCCACAAGCCAGGTCACCTGATGCCCACCTCGGACGTGAAGCTGGTCATGAACCATATAGGCGCCAGGAACGTAGTTCGTGATCATGGCCACGCTGTTGGTGCGGTCAGCGCCGGGCGTTTGCTCAATCTGATCACGGCTAAGAAGAGTGGTTGGCGTGGCGGAATCCGATCCGGCCAGCTCGGGCCGATCGATCACTTCGACGCTTTCGGTCACGGGCGCCAGTTCCAGTTGGAACTGCAGGAGCGGCGCGCTGTTGGAGACGACAGTGACAGGCTGGTCCACGCTTTTGAAGCCTTTTGCCTCCACACTGATCGAATATTCGCCGACCGTAATGGTGCGAAAGAAGAACCGTCCCTCCCCATCACTCTGCGCGGACAGGCTCAGATCCGAACCGCGCGCTTTGAGAATGATCTTGGCGCCCCTGACCGGGCGCTGTTGCGGGTCGGCTACGATTCCTCGTACGTCGCCAAAAATAGCGCTCCAGGCCTCAATGGATACCAACATCACCAGAGCCACGAACCCCACCAAAAGGACCTTTCGATTCATGTTCCCCCTGTTGTCTTGCTTCAAATACGACTTGTCGCCCGGACCAAGTGAGGCTCGGCAACTTGCACAGACAGGCAAACTGCCGTCCATCCCGGCCGGGGCTGGTCACAAGTCTGTTGTCACGCAGAGCTATAATAATAAGATGGCCGTCGGGTTGAGTCGATGCGGCAAATTGTCGCACCCCCGGTATTCGGAATTATGAGACACTTGGAGAAGCAGCCGACAGCTCATCCAGAGGGATGAAGGATTCCCAGTGTCAGGTGACAGCCGGACAAAGGAACCCGAGCGGATCCCGAAAAACCAAGGACTGAATGCGAATTTGCGTGACGGATCGTCCCGACCTGTCTGCTCCCGATTTGCGGCCAGCCGGTGAACTGGCCCCCAGCCTGGCTCTACCATGGATCGGGAAGCTCAGGTATGGTGTGCTCTTCGGACAGGCTGCTCTCATTTTGCTGGCCTGTTTGATCTTTCACATCAAATTGCCGCTTCTGCGGCTGGCGCTGCCTTTGGCCATCACGGCTACAAGCAACCTCCTGGTGAAGCAATTCTCGATGAGGTTTGGCGCGCGGCGGACCTTGGGGCTGTTTTTGACGCTTGACACGCTGTGCCTCACCGCAGTTCTGGCCTTGTCTGGCGGCCCGGCCAATCCATTTACCCTGTTGTATTTGGTTCAGATCACTCTGTCAGCGGTGGTCCTGAGCAAGCCGTGGACATGGGCCCTGGGAATCCTCTCAGTCCTGGGTTTTGGGTTTTTGTTTTGGATCCATGTGAGAATTCCGGCACTCGAAGCCCACCATGTCACCCAGGGGTTTTCTATCCACCTGTTCGGAATGTGGATCGCCTTCGCCGCTGCCACCCTGATGGTGACGGTCTTTATCGGCAGAGTGTCAGAAGCTTTGAGGACCCGTGAGCAGGAGGTTCTCTTGCTGCAAGACCGGCTGGCACGCCACCAGTTGTTTGCATCCATCGCCAGGCTGGCTGCCGGTGCGGCGCACGAACTCGGCACCCCTCTGGCAACCATTGCGGTGGCATCACGCGAACTGGAACGTTACGCCAGAGAAGTCTCCGGTGACGTCGGCGTTTCAGAGGATGCCTGGTTGATTCGTTGCGAAGTGGAACGGTGTGGTCACATTCTGCGTCAGATGAGCGGCAGCGGAGCAGAGCTTACGGGGGAGTCTCCAGTTCCTGTCGAGCTAAACAAAATTGTCGAAGGAGTCAAAGACGGGTTGACGGACGCCGAGGCACAACAGTTCCGGTCGCAAGTAGTGCAAGACGGCAAGGTCCTCTTGCCGGTTGATGCCACCCGGCAAGCTCTCACAGCGCTGGTTAAGAACGCGTTCGACTCAAGCCCGGCCGGACAGGACGTATCGCTCTCGGCCGAGTGTGCTTCTGGACGAATTTATTTCGTGGTTCGAGACTCGGGCACTGGAATGAGCCAGGAGGTATTGGCCCGGGTCTCTGAACCCTTCTTTACGACCAAGAGTTCGGGGCGCCACCTGGGCCTGGGGACGTTTCTGGTTCGCTTGTTTGCCGAGAGTTTGGAAGGAAGCCTGGTGTTCGAGTCAGAAGCGGGTGTCGGGACTAGGGCCATCCTGGAATTACCCCTGATTGATTATGACGGAAAAAGAGAAACCGGCAACGTTGATCGTTGATGACGATGGAGTATTTCGTGAACGACTCCGTCGCGCTTTTGAGCGTCGCGGATGGGAAGCCCACACTGCGGCCACATGCCTTGATGCGCTGGCGACGGCCCGGGAGATCGGACCCGACCTGGCAATTGTCGATCTACGGATACAGACTGAGTCAGGGCTGGATGTGGTCAGGAGCCTTCGGGAACTGGACGCCACCGTGACCATCATCATGTTGACCGGATACGGCAGCATTGCCACCGCCCTGGAGGCCATTCGCTATGGGGCGGACCACTACTTGAGCAAGCCGATCGACGTCGACCAGATCCTTGCGACATATGAAACCTTACGACACTCGCTACAGGACGACGCTCCTCCTCCCAACATGGTTCCAAGCCTGGCGCGAGTGGAATGGGAGCACATCCAGCGCGTGTTGACGGATTGCGGCGGCAACATCTCCCAGGCGGCCAAACTCCTGGGCTTGCATCGCCGGTCCCTGCAACGAAAACTTTCCAAGTACCCCCCGCAAGTATGAATAGGAATGACAGAGGAATTGCTTCAGAATTGTCGACTCCCCAATGAACCACAGAGTGGTTCCGAACATTCATCATTCCTCGGAGGAAATTTATTTGACTAGCCGTAGGTTGAGCGGCGACGCCGGTCGCCCTCATACCCAAGGGGAGGCGACGAGGCCGAAGCTGTCTTTGCAGGGATGGTGGGGATGGCAGACCAACCCGACACCAAGCTCTAACCTCCTCCTTTGAGCCAGACTTAGAGTCAGTCAGAAGACGATAGTATAACTCGCGCCCGGCTTGCGGCTATCAACCAGTATGAAGGAAAAACCATGCTGGCCAACATGAACGTTAAAGACAAGGTGGGCGTGAACGCCGTCAAAAATCGTCAATGAAGACAAATTCTTTGTAAAGTTGATGTTCAACCCGCCAATGGGCCTGACCCGGTCGTCATAAGTGCCATAGCTTGCTCCAACATAAGGAGCAATCGACAAGTGGTTTTCCCGAAAGAGACTCTTGCCTACTGTCGCAAAGAACGCCTGGCCGTAGGGTAGGTCGATGCGATCTGAGCTTGTCCCCAGGATGACCGCTGGTCGTCGTTCGGTCTCAGTAACAGCGACAAAATTGACGTAGGGCCTCACAGGAGTATGCTGGAACCCTGAACTGGTCGTCGGACTTGTGCCATCCGTGGAAAAAACCGCATCGTGATTATGGTCGGTGCCGGAGCCCGTGCTTCCCGAATTAGCAGAGGGCGAGTGCCGTGGATAGACAGCGATACCTCCGGAAAGCCGTGGAAGAAACTGGTAGCCCAGTGTGAAACGGACACTGGAATGAGTCAATCCAGGAACAAAACGAATGCTGGATGTCCAGCGATTGTCCTCCTGTTGGGTCACACCACTCACCGTCGGACTTGGGCAAAGTGCACAAGAAGGCACTAGTGAAGCAGCCTCCATTGATGCGACGCCTTGGTTGCTTGGCCCTTCCACATAACTATTATGGTCTGGGTGTGAAGGAGTTTCGGACGGAATGCTGTGTTCATGCACTACCGGCTCGTGGGCAAAAGTAAGTGGCGGCGGAGCGTTACGATCAGAGAGAAGCCAATCAATTTGTCTGTTGAAGTCGGTGTCATCAATGGCACCGACCATGCGGGCAACAATCTGACCATCCGAGTCAATGATGGCTGTTGCAGGCAACTCATCTCCAAAACCGAATCGGTGCATGTCCTCCAATGTTGCTCCCACCCACAGAGGGAAGTTGACAGTTAGCGGCCGTTTAAAGTTTCTCGGTTGTCCCTTCATTTGCGGGTCATCGACCGTAACTCCTATCACTTGTATTTGTGCCTTTCGGTAGTGATTCTTGATTTTATTCAAGGAAGGCATCTTCTCTCGGCAGTACTCGCACCATGGCGCCCAGAAATTGAGCACGACAATGCGGCCCTGGAAATTCCTGAGATTCTGCCACCTGCCATATAGGTCCCTGAGTTCCAAGCCTACCGATGGGCTTGTGGGTTGCACATGGGGCAGACAAAAAGGCGCGGAACTTAAAGCAAATGCGGCTAACATCGCAGTGGCGACTTGCAATCTCACGAGTACCTCCGGATATTGAAGAAACCAGAAGGCTATGTCCCAATCTTTAGGCTCTGGTAGCTGGAAAGGTATGACTCCCTTCCCATTGTGTTTGGGAAATTCGAACCCCCCAGTTAACGGAGATCATTCTCAAATTGTCAATTTAGTTTCACTATATCGCGATATGGGCAAGTGGTAAAGCCCAAAGCTACCCCGAAAGCAGGTTTTTCTTTCCGGCTGGCCTTTCGTACCGAGTTCGCCAAGTGAGCGCCCCCATTGACCATGTTGGTAGATTTCTCGATTGCCAGAGGTAAAGTTTGATTCCGCCCGCCGAGGCTGTCCCCCGTTCATCCTTGAACTTCCAGGAACAGCTCTCTGCTTTGCTGTTACTCATTGGCAGATGTTGGGGTGCTTCCGCCATCCAGTTTTGTTCCGCCGCTTTAGAGAGATATTCGAATTGTCCAGTCTGGGCCACAAGACAGAGTTGAAGAACACCCGCGTGCTCATTCGCAGCCCCAAATTATGCATCGCTGAGAAGAAAATCTCCCTGAACGTTAGCTGCTTGTTGGTCAACCCAGCCTGCATGGCCGGCGTCCTGACTTCCTGCCCGAACTTTAATGCTGCGTGTGGCCTCACGAAGTTATAGTGGCAGCGCCGCAGTTCCATGTGATCTTCGAGACACGGCTTCCACCGAGCCTGACCTAATGTTCGACGACCCAGATATGCTGAGCTCTGCCGGAGCGTGAGATTCAGCCGTTCCACAAACGAGGTGTTCAGTGTCTCTGAATCCTCTGAATCCAGTAAAGCTTGTCTCAATCGTCCGGCTCCAATCAGGGCTTTGCGCTCTACTCTGACCACCCGAGCAATCCGGCGCGTCTTGATCACTTGACCATAGACACATGCGGGTCCATTCACCCGCCCGATGGGCGAGCAGATTCACCTCGCCATCAACGACACGCGCCAAGTAGCGTCCATCCTTCATGAGCCAGGCGATCTGGTGTCGCTTGCAAGCCATTTGAAGCCGGCGACTTCGTTTTGAAGGATTCTGCTCGATGAGAGTTGTGCCGGCGGAAAAAGCTACATAGCGCAATCCTGAACGAGAGAATCGCCTGACCTTTCCTTTCTAAAGGCAGCCCCCCCCGAGGGTCACAATTCCGCTTTTTTTCGCCTTCGTTTCAACAATTAGTAAGCTTTTCGCTCATGTGAATCTGTAAACGCTACGGCGTTAGGGAGGAACAAGCCGGTGGTCCATGGCTCTTAAATAGCCCAACTTCCGAATCGCCCGTCATTCGGGCACTCGCTCGGCAAGCCCGCCCACCCGCCCACATACGCTAGGGATGGCAATGCGGGCTCGTACAGATGAGTCGTCCAGCAGTGCATCAGCAGGGTGTGCGAGGAAGGTAATTGTGCCGGTAACTTGATAGGCGGCGCGCTACTTCTGGAGCGTCTCCAGGTACTGCACTAGCATATGGATCGCTTGCTCGATGCGTCTCTCGCGCGTGTCCTTGTTATTCACTGCCTGTGCGAGGCTCTCCCCCCACACCGGCATCTCGCGGGAACCGTGCGCAGCGATGTCCTTGCGGCCGTCGATAAAGGTCGCAATTTTATCCGCGGGGAAGGTGCCACCTCGTCGCGTGGCAATCCTAGTCAGGTCGGCCGGCGGCGTTTTGAGGCTTCTTGCGACCGGGCCCCTTCCGCGGGCGTCCGTCCCGTGGCAGGTCGCACACACCTGCCGGAAGATGATCTTCCCTCCGGCGGGCCCTGTGGGTTCTTCGACGCCAGCGGCGGCGTACGACGAGAGGCACGTGACGAAGGCTGCAAATAGCGCATGGCGCATGGTAATCACCTTTATCTCGTTGGTGTGTGGGATTCCCCAAGGAAACAGCGGCAGTTTATCACACGCTGCTGGAAGGGTCTAGACCGAGAAGTCGCCGATCCCGAAAAGCACCTCGGACGGGTTGGGCAACATAGGCGCCGTCGCACGAGATAAGAATTGGTGCGGGAACGGAGATGAGGGCGTCAAGGTGGGTAGAGAGGCAGTTAGCGACAGTGCAGCATCGACCCCGAAAATCCGGCCTAAATGCCAAGAAGCTGGAATTGGTGGAAGGGCGACACTGGCTGATAGGATCGCTCAGGGACCGATCCCACTCGACGAAGCCCTTCCAATTGCTCAACAAATAGCGGAAGCATTGGAGTACGCCCACGAGAAAGGGGTCATCCATCGAGACCTGAAGCCTGGCAACGTGGAGATCGCCCCGGAAGACAAGGTGAAGATCCTGGATTTCGGGGTGTCAGTCAACGAGGTCCATACAGTCTGTGTGATGCCAATTGCACAAAAGCAAACTCGGATCGAATTCGTGCGATATACAGAATGACGAAGCCTGGCTTATAGGGTCAATTTAAAGAGGCCGTCCGGCAGACATTCTTTGCTTGAGATTCCATTTTCTGGGTTTCCTCGAATTGTCCTTTCTCGACACCGAGGTTTGAAGGACCCAGGAAGACGGGGCGGTTGAATATGACCTGGAGTTCAGCATACTGTGACAGGCGTGTGTCCTTACCGTGTTGCAGAACCATGAGGGCCACGCCGGTCCCAATTCCGAAATACCGGGCAACCGTTGCGGCAGTCGCTGCGCTAACCGAACTGGCGCCCCACTTAATCCCTTCTTCGATCAGATCATCCACCACCTTTCCGGCAAGCCAGGAGATTCCGAGATGGACCAGCAGCGCCACTTTGCCCTGTCTGCCTGCACTCAGGTCACCTTCGATATCAAGGTTCAGTTGTGACTTTATATCGCTCTCAGCCCCGTTCAAGGAAGCCGAGATTTCAACTGTGGATCCGGAAGGCAGGATCAACCTGCGAAAGTCCAGGTGAAGGCGACCTCCCCGATTGAGGCAGCGCGGAGCGATGGACTTCGTGACCTGGCCTTCAAACATACTCCCTTCTGGCACACCTATCCGGCTATCAAGCCAAATGGGCTCCATAAGCTGGGCTCGAAAGGAATCGCCCGCATGATTCCTCGATGCGCACAATTCTGTGAGAAGTAGAAGTCTTGCCTGGGTTCCTGCAGGGACCTTGGTCCGCTCCGTTGGAGATCCAATCCCTAAACCGGATTCCGAACATCGCACTGGGAAATTAACTTGCTCCTCCAGCCGAACAATCAACTGTGAATGTCGCCCGGGGTTGTCGGGTGCCGCCGTTTTCATCTCCATATCCGCGCCGGGATTGGGGGAGGTTTTCTTTCGGGCTCGGGCTGGGGTTCTTTCCCCTGCAGACACCAGGGAAACATGCAGTCGGGTCTCATTCCCCGAAGGCATTATGACCCTTGCCGATCTGAAAGCGACCGAATGGGAGTATTCTCTTTGCACCAGGGAGGAAATGGAATTGGACATTCTTGCCGGCCAGTGCTGAGCTTGCCGATCCTTGACCCGTTCGGCAGTAACATGATCAATTTCCAGAATCAGTTGGCTCTTCGACGGGATGACGATCTGACCGCCCGAGTAAGCCGGTCGAAGAAATTGGCCTTCGATCAGAGATCCCGGATGCCACTCCGCCCACCGTAAAGGCTTAGAAAGGGTCACGACCAGCAGACTTCCCTGGCGAAGAGGACACATTTGGGCATCGCCAGTAGTCAACCCAGTCGGGTTCTGGGAATCGGCTAGGGGTGGGTCTGTTACAGTTTCTTGCGCGGCGGCGAGATCTGGTCCGAAAAGCAATGCTGTTATGGCGAGCGACCCCCACAACAAAAAGAAGCGACCGGCAAGTACCGACGAAGGAAGCCGAGCCTTTTCGCCTCCATATCTCTTGAATCTCCGGCGTTGAGTTCGCAATTGCCCATCGCCAAAGCTCCAAGAAATGAATGATTGAATCCTCATGGTAAAAATCTCCCTCAGGCACTCGTAGAAGTAGGCAGATTGAGGTAAGTTTCCCTCAGATTGGCTTGCGGTGAAGTCGGACGCATCGGTTATTATGATTCGAGGTACACTTCTTCTAAATCCCATTTTGGCTTTCCGGCATGTAGTCGTAGGTATCCTCCAAGATAACCGCAAGAGATTTTCGGACATCTCATAGTGTCATCCCGAATCGCCAAGGACGGCCAGTAGCCGACCAGGATGTGGCACAATCAGTATCTGGTTACGCGTGGATATTATGACACAGAGGAATTGACTTGGAAGGTTTATTGGTTCAATATCGACTGTTTTCCAGGCCCAAGGCGACGGAAGCTTGTAATACGCTCACTGAAAGCTTTAATGTAGTCCCTCCATCACCGGCGCTGAGCGATCTCGGACCGAGGAGGAGACCCCCCGGCCGACTCTTGAGCCTGTCCGTGATTAAGCCGCTATAGGGGGGCGCGAGGCCGAGGGGACGAGATTCGCTCGAGCGCGCTGGTTCGGGGGCGGCCGATTCGATTTTCTTCAATTCCACGGTCGCGCTGACCGCCCTGTAAAATCCGGAAGATTCTAAGCGCGCCGGAGCGAAAGCGCAGCACCGGTGTTCGGGGGGCGGCCGTTTTTCGGCCGAACCCCGAACAATAATTGAGGGACCAGTCCCTAAACCCAGAGCCCTATGCCATTCTTTCAGACATCAGGAATGCAACAGCCAAACTACCACTTTCTACCTCTGAGAGTCAAATGGAGTCGATACCTGTATTCTTTTGAAGTAAAAAGAGTTTCTTGCTTACGAGTACCGGAGAAAAGGCGGACTTGTGCACCAAAGCTTATTAGAACTGGTTCTGAAAGCCCCCTATTATGGTAATATGGGG
>DATKMG010000547.1:0-3828 GCA_035541995.1 Terriglobia bacterium | reverse complement strand
AGAAAACGGCCCGGAAGTTACGGTGATTGAACTGACTGTGTAGCTTGCAGAGCCAACGTTCTCGAGCTGTATCGTTTGACTCGCGACAGTACCTAGCAGAACAGTTCCGAACGCAACACTTTGGGGGTAAGAGACGACAGGATGCGCGGGAGAAATGTCCATGCTTACCGTATTCGATTTGCCGCCCCCCGGTGTGGGATTGAGGATATTTATGGCCGCTGTGCCGGAGTTTGTCAGCAGGTTGGCGGGCACGTACCCACTAAGTATCTCTTCTCCACTGTTCGTCAGCCCCCCGGCAACTGTGGTGGTCAGGTTCTGCCCATTCCATTGGGCAACCGTGCCAGCAACGAAATTTCTGCCCCAAACCGTAAATTGTGCATTGGAGGTGCCAGTCGCCAAGGTCGCCGGCAAGATGGAGTCAATCACAGGAATAGGATTCACGAGAGGAATGGAGAGAGTGTTGGAAGAACCGGTGAATGGAGAAACGATCGTAATAGGGACCGAGCCAGTCGTGCCACTGAACGAGTAGGGGATCGTGGCCTGCATGTGAGAGGAATCGACGAGCGCGCTGTCGATCGGCTGGCCGTTGATCTCGACGGTGTCATATGCTTCGAAGCCGGAACCCACGATAGTGATCGGCAAGGGATATTCACTCAGGCTGATCGTGACCGAAGCCGGAGAGAAGCCTGTGATTACAGGCTGAGGTTGCACCGGCAGCACTTGAAAGAGTCCCGGCGCGGTATACGAATCACCGTTGGAATTCTTGACAATTACATCTTGCCACCCGGAAGAAAGAGCAGGCAGTTGAACAGTGAGGGTATTCTCATCGACGAAAGTCGTTGAGATTTGGGAGCCCCCGATAGTTACGACAGCGCCGGATTGGAACCCGCTTCCGCGAATCGTAGCGGTTTGGCCACCAGCGGGCTGGCCAAAAGAAGGCTGAATGTTGCCAATGGAGAGCGGAAGCGTGTCGAGAACCATCATCGTAATACCTGATTTCGTGACACCAAAGAAGTAGCGACCGGTGTCATCAGTAGCGAGCACGTGATCGGTCAAGGGAGCGAAGTAACTGACGAACGGCTCAGGAAAGACGATTCTCGCGATGCTACATAACTGATGAACGTCATCGATCTCTACTGATCCTCCTTCTGCACCGGTCCCCCCTTGATACAGAAGTGCACCGCTAGGATGCAGCGTTAGAGTAGGAGCTTCGATGGGCATGCTGATATCGAAATGCTGGTTGATGAAACCCATTGAATTCAGATTAAAGTCAACGATTTCTGGGTTCTCGCTTCCCCCCGCATTCGACCCCCCTGTAACGATGATGGTCCCGTCTTCATTCGCAGTGGCTTCTATAATTCCTGCTGTTTCGTTAGCAGAAGACGTGTATACGGATGTAGATGCGTTCCACATTGCAACCCTGCTCGATATGGGCTCGTCGATATCAGACGATATCAAGACATGTTCCCCTTCCTTCGAGGAAGCCCACACGAACCCACCGACTTTGTTCCCCGACGAATCGACCAACTGGGTTCCAGTACCTGTGTTCGGGTCCAGCGTGAACGGAAATGGCCACGCGGGAAGGCCCGAAGCAAGAAGCTTCCCATCCGATGTCTCAACTACACGGGCGGGAGATATTGGATTGGAGGAGGCGATTGCCTTGTTCGGGTCAAGGCTTGTCCCCGCTCCAGGGTTATTCAGGTCCAAAACATGGATAAGCATAGCCCCCGCATCCGCGATATAGAGGTGACTTCCATCGCGAGACAGGGACATCCCCGCAAACTGGGAATTCGGCAGTTTCCCTGATGCAGGCACAAGCGGCGCGAGAACCTCGAGGGCAAGAGGATCAATTACCTCAACTTGATCCTTATGGGCGGCATAGAGCTTTTTTCGAAACGAATCATAGAGCAAGAAAGTGGGGTTCGTCGAAAACGGAAACAGCTGAGTGCTTCGAACGTACTGAAAAGCCTTTACCGCAGTATCCGAAGTTCCAGCTACGCTCAGAGTCACATCGACTAAGCCAGGCGTCCCTGACGGAGACTTGACGGAAACGATTCGCAGATTCGGGAGATTGGACGATGGTGCTAGCGGGGCCACTGCAAGGCCAGTCGCGGCTACCCCTCCGACCGTAACAGATATAGAACTCGTGCTGGCGGTATCCGCACCCGTACAAAGTATCTGGACTAGGTCCCCGCCCTGCGGGGAGCCGACGTTGTCAATTACTCTCACAATGTGTACGGGATCGTTCAGCGCGGGGGTAGACGGCGTTGTTGAGACGGTAGTATCAACAGCGACAAATATTGCACCGCTGGACACGTTCGGATTCACGCCATAAACCATGCCCGTGCCATCGGCAGCCTGCCACGCCGTAGAGTATCCTCCGCTATGGCTAAAATAGTTCTCCGTGTTCCGCGCGGAGAATGTGGTCATATCGATGGATTGCGTGTACCCAACCGAGTTGACCGAGGCGTCCCTATAAAGGGTGCCTCCGTCGGCACTGAACACCATTCCAGAACAGCCAGCCTCGTCCTGGTACAGTTCATTGAAGGATGCGTCTAGCACAACCAAGAAAGGTCCGTACCCGGCAGGTTCAACGCACACGGCATATCGGCTGGCATCCTTGTTGGCGGCGAGGGCCAGGATGTAGCCACCCACGCCAAGTACCTGCAGCGATTGCCCAGTGTTTCCGTCGAGAATTTGGACCGCACCGCCCGTCGTGGCATCTCCAAGTAAAATCCTAGAGTAGTCTCCACTTCTGGCCAGGGGTCCGGTTGTTTGATACACGCTTGAAGGGATTCCGGCATGGGATTCATTAACAAATGAATTCGCCGTATGGTCCCAGTAGGCGGTGATTCCGCCGCCGGTTGACAAGCCTGCTGCACCACGGATGAAGGCATTTCCATTGGCGGTGTAGACAAACGCGGTAATCCCCAACGCAGAATCCGGAAAGACGATGTCATTCGTCTTTACAAAGGTGCCGGTGTCAAAGAACAGAATGTGCGCCGACGATGTGCCGACAGCAAGTGTATTTCCATCGGGCGAGATATCCAAACTTGACGGTGCCGGGACACTAATAGAACGAATGAGATGGTAATCTGCCGCAGAAAGCACATCAATTCGATCCAAGACCGTCCACCCAGTAAAGACCTGTTGGTGTAGCGAGTCAAACGCAATCAGCTTATAATCCGGTGCTGAAATCCACGAACTGTCGTAAGGAATGTAGGCTGAGCGGTTGGTGGCAGCTTGAAGCGAAATGATGCCGAAGAAAAAGAAAAGAACGGAGATAACGAGAAGCCTCAAAAGCCGAGGGCAAAGGCAGACCACCGTGGAAGAGTTCATGCTAAGACTCCTACGGCTGAATAGTCGCATCAGTTGATGAGAACCTGGATGGGAGGAGCAAGAGCCCCACACTAAGAGTATTGTAGCAGGAACTTAACTCCCTCGGCATGAGGGAGAGTGCAGGCTATTCAGGCGCCGAAAGGGACGCGGCTATTGACTTCAGCCCCAGCTTCCTTTTTACTGTTTTTACTAAAAGTGGGCGGAACAGGGCTTGCCGAGCGCTAAAAGGAGCTAACGGCGATTGAAAGCCCCTGAACGCCAACTGGTTGGAAAAGCAGGATTTCTCTTGTTTTTGCCGCGTTTTTGAAGACTCTGCCGGACAATCCCGGTATCGCTACCAACTTTCCTCGATTGTTCCTGATGCCGGTTCAACATCCAGCCCTATTTCCTTGCCTTTGCTTCCAAGTGCGCTTCGCTCAAATCCAGCTCCCGCTCGATCTGCCGAAGAAGCTCATCATTGATCCGCCGTTCGTTCCTCAGCCGGACCGC
>DATKMG010000546.1:0-13857 GCA_035541995.1 Terriglobia bacterium | reverse complement strand
GTCCAGCCGAAGTTAAAAATGTAACCAGGTTAAGAGCGTGTGCGTGAGCGCCCGCCCTACCCGCTTTTTCAGTCGTGGCTCAGAGTCCGAGTGGGGTCCGGGCTGGCCCGATTCGACTTTCTCACAGCCACGGGTTTGCTATGCCCTTTCCACCCTCGAGCTGATAGGCCTCAAGGCTGTCTCTCCGGGATTCGAAGAGGCGGTTGGCTCCGATCAATTGGGTGAGCTCATGGCGATCCAGGTCTTCTCTGAGGCTGTCGCTCACACGAGCCAGAGCCAGCACCACATCATGCTTCGCAAGATCCTGCTGCAGTTCCTTGAGCGCGCGGCCGGCTGAATAATCAATGCCTGTGATGGCCCCTGCATCCACTACCAGCCAGCGCACCGGGGACGGGGACTGGGTTACCAGCATGAGAGCCTGCTCAGCAAAATGATATACATTTGCATAGAAAAGGTCTGCGCCAAACCAAAACATCACGAGTCCGGGCTCAATCAGTTTTCCGGCGGTCACAGATTCCATTCGCGTGTGTTCGGCGGCATCATGGAGTATAACCGCCGTGTGAGGCTCATAGCTGTGACGAACGAGGCGCAACAATGACAACAGTAGTGATAGGATGATACCTTGCTCGACACCCACAAGGACCACAGTGGCGGCGGTGGCAAGAGCTAAGCGAAATTCCCTTGGACTCTTGCGCCGAATTTCAGCCAATCCGCGATAGTCAATCAATTTGACGCCAATTAAGAAAACGATAGCCGCAAGCACGGCGTTTGGAAGGTAACTCAATGGCTTGGTGAGAAACAACAACACAAGAGTCACCATCGCTGCCGTTGTCAAGTGTGCTATCTGGCTGCGACCGCCCGCCGTGTCCACCATGGCGGTCTTGGTCGGGCTTCCGTTAACGATGAATGTACTGTTGCAACCGGCGGCTGCATTGGCCAGGCACAGGCCTACAAGATCTGCGTTCTGGTTGAATGGGTCACGGTAGCGCAGAGCATAAGCACGCGTGGCGAGGCGGGATTTGTCCAGGGGTAAAAATCCTTGAAGCATGGGCAAACGGCGCTTCATGGCCTCAGTGTCTGTTTGGCTGACTGACATTGGTCTGGAACCCTCCCAAAGGTGCGCCGCTCTTCCGGCTTTACAGCTTTACGTACTTATGCAAGTGCGGATGTGAATTTTGGCAAATGATTAATAGATTATTCTAGATAACAATCTTTAGGAATCGTAGTAAATATGGGGCATAAACGTATCACGCAGGATGCTGGTTTCGCTAGGAAGAATAATTCCCCATGGCCCGACATCCCCAAAATAGTATAGAAACGGATAAGAAGAGAATTTCGAAAGTGGGGGGAGGAGATCGATGGAAATGGACATTGAAGGATGGATCACGAATCCGGCTGTGAGAAAATTGCTGGACTTTGCTATAGGCATGGCCGTAATAGGAATTGCGACTGTGCTTCTCCGCCGAACTGCGGAGAAGTACATCGTCAAGTCCACGGACCGTTACAAGGTGCGGAAGTTTATCACCCTGGCGGCATACTTAGTGGCCGTACTGCTGATTTTCGATATTTACAGCGGGCGGTGGGGAGTTGCGATCGGTGTGGCAAGTGCAGGAGTGGCACTGGCGCTGAAGGATGTCATTACCAGCGTAGCAGGCTGGGTGGGCATATCTGCGGGAGGTTTTTACAAGACAGGAGACCGGATCCAACTTGCCGGCATTCGCGGCGATGTCATTGATGTTGGGGTCTTCAAGACCACGCTAATGGAGATCGGGCAGTGGGTTAAGGGCGACCTTTACAATGGCCGCATTGTGCGAATCTCGAACAATCTCGTCTTCACAGAGACCATCTTCAACTATTCCGCCGATTTCCCCTTTGTGTGGGACGAGTTTACTTTGCCGGTCAAATATGGCAGCGACCTTCTCCTGGCCCAAGAGATTTTGAATCGTGTGTGCAACGAAGTCATAGAGACCTATGTGACCCTTGCAAAGGACAAATGGAATGAAGTAGCCAGGAAATATCTTGTCGAGGAAACCGAGCTTGAGCCGATGGTGACCATGAGGGCAACCGACAACTGGGTCGAATTCACAATCCGTTACATCGTTGACTACAAGCGGAGACGCGTCACCGAAAACGAGTTATTCAGACGAATTTTGGATGAGTTGCAAAAGACGAATGACCGCGTACAAATTGCTTCAGGCACATACGCTGTCGTACAAGTGCCCCCGCTGCAGGTGAGCATAAGGGATCGACAGACGACTTAAGAAGTCCGGCTCAGCCAAGCTATGTTTCCCGCTGTAATTGTGTTGGGTAATATGTCTACATTCCACCGCCACTCACTGGCCGCGAAGGGAGGCCTTTCTCTGCTGATCGCGGGCGCGCTGCTGGTGTTCCCGAAGCTCGCCCTGGGCCTGAGCGGCTTCGAGACGGGCGTCTCCGTCATGCCGCTGATCAGCGGTGGTGAGGCAGACCGGGGGCACAAGCCCCGTACCGACAGTGTCCATTGTGTTCGCTTACACTCTTGCGAATCTCTATTCATTTCTGCTTTGCATGGCTGGCGACGCTATCTATATGATGCACCCGCACACTCGCGTAGTGTATATCTCAACTGAAAGGACTTAGCATGACTTGCGATAATACTCTCACGGTAAAAGGGAAGCATCCGGGACAAGCGATCATGTTGGCTGCCGCAAGCACGCTGACCGCGGCCATTCTTTTCTCACCCTCAGCACTCTTCGCGCAAGTAGCCAGTAGCACGCAGCAGGGGATCAGCCCACGGGAAAACCTCAAACAGTCCATTACCGACCAGGAAATCGAGCTCCTGCGGCAGGACATCCGGACCCAGAGAAGGCAGGTTGTCGCTGCGAATCTTCCACTCACGACCGATGAATCGGCCAAGTTCTGGCCTGTATACGACCTATACATCGGCGAGACGATCAAGATCAACGACATCCGATTCGCGCTGGTCAAAGATTATGCCGCCAATTACTCCACTATGAACGATGCAAAGGCCGCGGACTTTATCCGGAAATGGATCGAGGCGGACAAGTCCATGATTGATCTGCGGTTGAAGTACATCCCGATTGTTGAGAAGGTCCTTTCCATGAAGAAGTCGGCTATGTTCTTCCAGATCGACAGGCGCGTCCAACTTATGATCGACCTCCAGCTTGCAAGCCAGGTTCCGCTTGTTTATCCACATTAATGACCGCCAGTGACTGAGTACTAGGCGGCCCTCTTCTTTCGGGCGATTCAGAGATTAATTGTCTCCCGACACATCATGGGCTTTGTGAGGGATCTACCGGCTGTTTCGTATATTGCGGAACAGATGGATCGGAAGTCTTTTTACCAGCGATAGGATCCACTGAAATATGGTCTGGAGTTTAATGCGGCTCTGATCTTATTTATGTCCGATCTGTTATAGAATTCAGTGGAGGGGAACAAACCATGAAATCGACGCTCCTTCGCTATGCAACCTTTCTCACGTTGCTCTTCACCCTACAGATCAGCATACCGATTCTCTCCTCGGCCCGGGGCCCCGAAACACAGAAACCCAACCAGCAGGCGGTCCCGAACGAGGCCGTGAAACTCAATAGACAGGGACTGGATCATCTAAGTGAGAAACAATACGACGAGGCGATAAGGCTTTTCCGGGAAGCTCTAAATATACAGCCGGATTTTCCGGATGCACTCAACAACCTGGGCAAGGCGCTCGACTCTGTCGGCAAAGATGATGAGGCAATCAGGGATTTCGACAAGGCGCTTAAACTCGCTCCGGAGAACGCCATCATTCACTGCAATAAGGGAGCCGCGCTCTTCCATGAAAAGAAATTCGAAGAGTCGATCGTCTCCTATCGAAAGGCTATTGACATTCAAGACGGCTACGCCGAAGCCCATAACGGCCTGGGGGCTGCTCTCTTCAGCCTGGGCAGAACCAGCGAAGCGATCAGCGCCTTCCAGAGGGGGGTCCAGCTGGATCCAAAGAACACCGATGCCCAGAACAATCTAGGCACAGCATTGATGTCCCAACACAAGGCGGAAGAGGCCATTCCCTTCTTCCGTAAGGCTTACAAGCTCAGGCCAGACTCGGTTGAATTCCTTCAGAATTACGCAAGTGCGTTGGAAGAGGCTGGACGCAAGGAAGAAGCGATCGCCGCTTACGTCATACTTGTTACCAAACACCCCAGCCAAGCGAGCGCTTGGGCACACCTGGGCCATCTCCTTTACATATCGAAACGCTATGATAAGGCATCTGTCGCGCTAAAGAAAAGTCTGACACTCAAACGTGACCAGCCTGAAGTGGCATTGACTCTGGGTCTCGCACAGTACGAGCAGGGAAAAACCAGCGAGGCAATTCGGTCCTTTGAACAGAGCCTTGCCCTTAAGCCGAATGATTTTCATGCACTCTGCAGTCTGGGAGTCGCGTACTACTCGAAGAAGGAGTATCTGAAGGCTGAAGCCAGCTACGAAAAAGCCTTAGCTCAGAAACCTAATTCTCCTGAAGCCCTGGCGGGATTAGGTGCAAGCCAGCTGGCGTCAGATAAATCGGACGAAGCCATTGCGACCTACCAGAAGCTCATTCCACTGAACCCCAATAATCCGGAGATTCGGTTAAATTCAGGCACGGCGTTTTTCAACAAAGGCAAGTTTCAAGATGCAGCCGAAAGCTATCGTGAAGCCATCCGCCTGAAGCCTGACCTGGCTCGCGCGCACTACAATTTAGGAATGGCACTCCTGCGACTGAACGACACAAAGTCCGCGCAGGCTGAATTTGAGCAGGCTCACCGTCTTGATTCAAGTCTTAATCCCCCGGCTGGCCTTCCCAGGTAATCCACGATCTGTCCTTCCGTCGTCGACTCAGGATGTAACGATTCGATTTGCGAGGGCAGAATTCTATGACCCCGATTGCCTCTAGTCTTCCGCTCCGGCCTCGTGGAACTCGGCCCTCCAGGATTTTCATCGACCGCGGTGACCTGAAGAGGTCACGGGGCCCTTTGATTTGGATACTATGAATTCTGAAGTGGCACTAACTTAGGAGGTGGGGACGTTCTTTGAGGACTTTCAGGATGAGTTCCCCGAAGATCGTATTGGCCCAGGCGAACCAGGATCGAGTAAATTTCCCCGGATCATCCTTGTGGAAAGCCTCGTGCATGAAGCCGGTGCCGGCATGGGTCCTTTGCAGAGTGGCGAGGCACTGACGGATCTCCCCGTCGTCAGTGCTCGTCAAGGCTTGGACGATCAGCCCAAGCGGCCAGATCATGTCCATGCCGACGTGCGGTCCCCCAGGCCCTGCGGCAACCTTGCCTTGGCAGTAATAGGGGTTGGCGTCGGATAGCACCAGGCGTCTTGTGGCCAGGTAAATGGAATCATCGCACGGCACGGCGCCTATATAGGGCAACGAGAGGAGGCTGGGAACGTTGCCGTCATCGATGCAGTAGAAATTGCCGAAGGCATCGACTTCATAGGCATAGACACACCCATATTGCCGGTGTGTCACAATGGCATATCTGTGCAGGCCTTGCTCGACCTCGTTAGCTAGGATACCGCACTGGGTAGCGGTTTCCCTATCATGATGAACCTGCTCCAGGATCTCGGCGGCTTGGCGCAAGCTGACGACGGCAAAGAAATTCGAAGGTACCAGGTAGGGGAAAACGGTAGCATCGTCGCTGGGGCGGAACATGCAACAGATCAGTCCCACCGGCTTGACCGGGTTGCCGTAGCCGCCTCCTGCCAGGGTATCAGATTGAACCTCGGTCTTGCGCTGGAAGCTGTAAGGGCCATTGCCGGTCTTGCGTTGCTGCTCGTGGAAGGTCCGGAGGGTCCGCAATAGGGCTTCCCGCCAGGAGATGTCAAGCGGCGCAGTGTCACTGGTCTTCTTCCAATAATGATAGGCGAGGCGAATGGGGTAGCAGAGCGAATCGATCTCCCATTTCCGCTCGTGGACGCCGGGCTTCATTTCTGTGCTGTCGCTCTTCCATTCGCTTTCTTTTTTCTCGTCCTTGTAAAAGGCGTTGGCGTAAGGGTCTTTGAGGATGCAACGAGTTTGGCGGTTGATTACGCCGGCAATTAATTCCTGCAGTGCAGAGTCTTCCTTCATCAGGGGCAAGTAGGGCCAGACCTGGGCGGTGCTATCGCGCAGCCACATGGCATCGATGTCGCCGGTGATGACATACGTGTCGGGCCGGCCATCAAGCATGGAGAAATCAACCGTCGTGTCCAGAGTGTTGGGGAAGCAATTCTCAAACATCCAGGCGAGTTCTTTGTTGCCGATGGAGGATCTGACACGTTGGATGGTGCGTTCAACGGCGAGGCTTTTGAATTTACGTTTGGTTTCCGGGACGCGAACGACCGGGAAGCCGGTCTCGCTGGCCCAGGCCGTGGAGCCAAGCATGGCTGCAGAAGCGGCTTGTGAGGTGTTACGAATGAATTGTCGCCGATTCATAGCGTTTCCTGTCAGCATCTATGGAATCCGGGTGCTTCGTTGCCGAGTCCGTCGATTCACATACGATAAAGCTCGCTGCTCCTGGTTTCTAACAGGCAACACAATCGTGGAGTCTGCCTGCCAGTGCCTATCTTAGGGGATGATAAGATCTGTTGCAACTGTCCGTTAGCGGCGAATCCTTGAACACAGCATTCTTCCGACAACTCCCCTGACAAGAAAATGACCTGGTCGCCAATCAAAGTTAGCTCAACTTTGACAGAGAAGGGAAGTGGCACAACCTGCAGATTGATGGCCTTCCAATTTACGCTTGTTCGGGAGGACCATACCCTCGCTGGTCTGCTGGTCTACATCGAATTCACAGTGCGTGCCCAGAGCAGAACCCCAGCCGCGGACGGTTAGGCCGGCTTAATGCCGGAAACAACTGCGATGGGGTAGGCAAATCGAACCACCTCGCCGACCCGATGGACGCCGATCCCGAGGTCGTCCACTCCGACATCTGATTCGATCAGCCCGCGCACCCGACTTGCGTCTTCGGGGCGCGGGAAGGAAGCTTGCAGTAATGCCTTCAGCTCTAATTCGAACAGGTATCCGGACCAGCGGAGATCAATCAGCCCGGCAGCCGTCAGCAGTCCGCGCAGTTCAGTTTCCGTCAGGACACGGACGTGGGACGGGTCCCGCAGCCGTTCCATGCGGTCGTAGGCCGCCGCCTTTTCCGGGGGCAAGACCAGATCCGCCACGACAACCCGCCCGGAAGGCTTGCAGACGCGAACAATCTCTGCCAGGACCTCAGCCGGTTGCAAGAAATGATGCAGGCTGTACCGCGTCATTACCACACTGAAATGGTTCGCTCGGAACGGGAGCCGGGCCACGTCGCCGATATACCACGCCAAGTTGGGCAGGCGCAGCTCGGCCTGAAGGGCAGACGCGTGATCTATCATGGCTGGGGTCAAGTCGATCCCCGTGACCCAACGGGCGACACGAGCTGCAGCGCATGCGACTGTACCGGCCCCGCACGCCACATCCAGTAACTCATCCGCGGATGCGACCTCAGCCATCCGGATGAGCAACTGAGTCGCTTCTTCATGGCCGGGGAGTTTTGCGAAGTAGACAGCCTGCCTGCTGAATTGATCGACGACCTGCCGGGTGTGTTGATTCATCGAACAGTCTTCCTATGATCCAAGGGTTTATCGTGATAGCACGGCAATCGTTGGTTTAACCTATTTTCCGTGAGTCGATACAACCCGATAACTGAGCAAATTGCTGGCGTTCTCCAATAACCTCGCCTCGGAGGGGAGTATTTCCCTGGATCCGAGGGCCCCTTCCTGTTCGCGATTATAATCCTTGCCTATGTTCTGCTCAAATACTCTCAAATTCATGAACCTGGGAAAAAAACTCAGATTGGAAACCATTTGAACCGTCATCTAAACCCACCCCCGGAGCCGCAAACGGCTCCCCCCTCCAGGGGAGGGGATTTTCAGAGGAGTGCCCCATGATCTTTTCAAGCTCACCCCCGCGGGTGAAAATGTGTTGTAGTAGGAGTGATGCCAATGACCAGAGATCAGGATCGCAGGAAAGCTGACGCGGTCCTTAGTGGAGGAAACCTCATCATGAGTGACAACACTTATGATCGTAAACTGCTACAGATTGTGAATGGTCCAAGACCGGGTACGATCGAAGATGTGATAAGAGTGATGCAGAGTATCGAGGCAACGTTACCGAACGACGACGGATTAAAGTGGTTCAACTTCCTGTACCTGGAGGTAACAAAATACATCGGTCAGAACCCACCCACGAATGGCTGGGAGGATGTGGCGTGGCTGACACGGCTGGATGTGGTCTTTGCGAATTTCTACTTCTCGGCCATCGCCGATTACTTGAATCGCGAACCTACAACTCCTAACTCTTGGGAAGCATTGTTTGAAGCGAGGCACAGCACCGGCATCGATCGCATACAGTTTGCACTGGCAGGGATGAATGCCCATATCAATCACGATTTATCACTCGCTTTGCTTCAAACTGATGATGAACTGCATCTGGCCCCCAGCCTGGATGGCCCGGAACATGGCGATTACGAGCGGGTCAATGGCCTCTTAGAAGCGGTCCTGCCGTCAGCGTTGAAGGTTCTTTCTAGCGGAATTTTAGGTGAAATTGCCCAGGATACAGGGCGAATTGGTCAACTTCTGGCCATTTGGAATGTGCGTGTTGCCCGCGATCTGGCCTGGGGCTTTGCCGATCATCTCCGAGACCTGGGGGGAATCCAACGCCAATTCGCCCTGGCAGCTCAAGACAAACTCACCGGCGCTCTGGGGCGCAGCCTAATGCTTCCTTTCTAAAAGGATCGGGAGACAAAGAGTTCCTGAGAGGCTGTAAACTTGGCTCAAGGACCTGACCAAAAGGCGTCGGGTGTCATGGAAGAAGGTCCCACACGACGCCTGGAATTGAACTCTCTCGCAAACTTGGGAATCTTCGCGTACGACCGGCATATCAGAACATTGCAGCTCAGGAGCTCTGTCGGATTCCAGATCGTAAACGAGCAACAACCCCCAATATGCCGGCCATACCAGGAAGCTCTGGAGAGTCGGCTTCTCACCACAATTTAGGGAGTGGCCGTCCCGTCTCCAGCAGGGATTTCAGGCTTGAGAGTACTTTGGGCCAACCCTTCGTGATGCCTTGAAGCATCTCGGAACCGGGCTCAAGGTGGTCATGCGTCACCGTCAGACGCACAACATCGCCAATCGGTTCAATCTCGAACGTGACCCTCGAGTGCTTCTCCTCACTTGCCTCATCGACCGGGTAGGCCCATGTTATGACAAGACGCCGGGGCGGGGAACTCTCAATGACCTTTCCGACTAATTTCAGAGTTCTCTTGGTGTCGCAGCCTCGATGCTCCCACTTCGAGCCGGGTTTCCAGTCAGACACGTTTTCATGTTGCCAGTACTTCGCGGTCATCTCGGGGTCGATGAGCGCATTCCAGAGCTTCTCTGGCGTCGTCGAGATATACACCACGTATACAAACTCAGGCTTATCCATGTTTGTCTCCTTCCGGTCACCATTCATTTATCTTTGTTCTCCTCAAGGCACTTCTTCAACTCGCTCAACGCCCGGAGGCGATGGCGTTCGTACTTGCCGATCCAGCGTTCGTAAATCTCGTTGATCGGTGTTGGATTCAGGTAGTGTAATTTCTCCCGCCCACGCCAAATTGTGGCCACGAGGTTTGCCACCTCCAGCAGTGCAAGGTGCTTGGTCACCGCCTGACGGGTCATATCCAGGTTCCTGCAGAGTTCCCCTAACGTCTGGCCATTATTCGCATAGAGCCGGTCTAAAAGCTCCCTGCGGTTAGGATCAGCAAGCGCCTTGAAGACCTTGTCCACGAGAATCAGCATATGCAACCATATGGTTGCATGTCAAGAAATTTCTCCAGCAATTAATTTGGTCTGTTTTCTTATTCCCTTCTTTCAGAGCTCGACGTATTTCGTGGGGGGGCATCGACCCAGGGCGACGCTCGGGACAGAAGCCCCTTCGCTTGCCCTGGAATTCGCTATCTTGGTCCTTCAGGCCAAGGGGTTGCCCAGGCACCCGAAAAATCGGAACCGGCTTCTCTCTTGTACGTCACCTTTGATTGCACCCTGTCCGCCTCCCGGTTTGACTATAACCAACAAAAGCCCTCATAATAATGGCTTGCGAACAGTGGCATCAAGTACCATCATTGGGCTCCCAGGTTGATGGTCTATTTTGTTCCTTCATGAGGAGTGGTGGGATAAGAGCCATGATTCACGCTGATCAGGGGGCCTTTTCCAAGGAAGTGCGAGGGCGTCGAGCGAATCCTTTCGAATACTACAGGAGAACAAAAGATGGAACGACGATCTTTTCTGACCCGGGCGATGGCAGGTGCAGCAACGGCGATGGCTGCACCTCTGGCATGGACCAAGGGACCCAGCGATCAAGCTGTGGTACGATACCCGGACGCTGCAATTGAGACTCTCGATTCGCGTTTTGAGAAGTGCCGCCAGAACAACGCCGCCGTTGAGCGGCTTTGGACCGGCGCGCGTTGGGCGGAAGGCCCGGTGTGGTTCGGGGACGGGCGGTTCCTGCTCTTCAGTGACATCCCAAACAACCGCATTCTCCGCTGGACAGAGGAAACTGGGGAAGTCAGCGTCTTCCGAAGTCCTTCGAACTATTCGAACGGCCACACCCGGGATCGTCAAGGACGCTTGATTAGTTGCGAGCACGATTCGCGGCGCGTGACGCGCACCGAACCTGACGGCTCGATTACCGTGCTCATCGACCGCTATCAGGGGAAGCGGTTGAATGCGCCGAATGATGTGGTCGTGCACTCGAACGGCAGCATCTGGTTCACCGATCCGGGTTACGGAATCCTTTCAGACTACGAGGGGCACGTAGACAAATTCGAATTGCCGACCAATGTCTACCGACTGGATCCGACAAACCGTGACGTGACAGTGGTGGCAAGTGACATGGCTCGACCCAACGGGCTATGCTTTTCTCCCGACGAACGACGGCTCTACATCGTCGACACCGGACAACCGCCCGATAAAGTCCATCCGATTAATTTGTTTGACGTGGTGGACGGCAAGAGACTCGCCAACGGCCGACCCTTCTGTGACATGGGAGTAGGAGGTTCAGACGGCATCCGCTGCGATGTAGATGGAAACGTCTGGTCTGCAGCCGGCTGGGGAGGCGAGGGTTATGATGGTGTTCACGTCTTTGCACCGGACGGGAAATTGATCGGCAAGATTCGACTGCCTGAGGCCTGTGCCAATCTCTGCTTTGGCGGTGCCAAACGCAACCGCTTATTCATGGCTGCCAGCCAATCACTTTACGCGCTTTATGTGAACGCCCAGGGCGCACAGCTGCCTTAGTGGGCGAGGGCGAAAAGCCCTGACAGTTGGCGGCCATCGACGTGAGATTGCCCGGTTCTCCGGCCGAAGCCCGGATTCAGCAACTACCTGTTATCGCATGCCTCGCAAGCAGAAAACGAGGTCACAACATTCTATGCATGACTAACCCCCAAATGTATCACACGACTTGAGAAGACTCGGCATCTCTTCGTTTTCGGCCCCAGGAGCTCAGCTTCACGCCTTTGCTACACCTTCACTTAACCTTGCAGGCTTGTCTCATATGGAAAACATCCTCGTCACGGGAGCCACCGGTAACGTCGGCCGACAGGTAGTTTCTCAACTTCTCGCCACAGATGTCCGAGTCGATTAAATTCAGAATTTAATAACCTACGAAATCCTCGAAGCGGACGTCTTGACTCTTGACGCCTGCTTGATTAAGCGTTTTCCGCATTGCTGCCACCATTTGAGGTGGGCCAGCAATATAGTAGAGTGGAGCAACGATGTCCGGCAGGTACCTGGACAACATGACACCGTCGATAAAGCCGGTCTCGCCGTTCCAGGTTCTTGAGGAATGCGCCATGTCCGTCATCGTGGCTATGAGTTTGAATTTCGGATTCTGCTTTCCCAACAGGACCAGTTCATCGAGAAATGCTGCGTCTTCCGGTCGGCGGTTGGAGTAAAACAGGTACATCTGTTGTGGTTGCGCACCTCGCGCGGCCTGGATCGCTATGCTGCGAAAAGGCGTAATGCCAATGCCGCCAGCCAGAAACACTGCTGGCCGGCCGGGGTGGTCGTGCAGGACCATCTGCCCGAACGGGCCATCCAGCTCGACTTCCGTACCCGGGACAGTGCTATTGAGCACGCGCTTAAATGCAGTGTCGCGCATACGGGTCGCAATCATCAGGTCCCGTTCAGCTGGGGCGGAAGCGATTGTAAAGGATCTGGTGTTTCCTTCCTGGTCGGTCTCCGGCGGATCGATCAGCGTCCAGTCGCCGAACTGTCCAGCTTCGAACTGGAACCCTGATGACCGCTCAAAATAGAAGCCGGCAGTGCCTTCAGCCAGTATCACTTTGTTCTTGAGCTTGACGCGAGGCATCGCTACACCTTCAGATTTCGATCTTAATGTCGTTCCCTTCCACGACAACTTTGTAGCTGCCAACTCCTTGTGGAGCTGGTGGTGTCAGCACCTTGCCGGTTGTAATGTCGAAGGTTGCCCCATGCCAGGGGCAGGTCACCGTGCTCCCCTCAATCACACCCTGCGACAGCGGACCACCCCGATGCGTGCAGGTATCCCCGATGGCGTAGTAATTTCCGCCGACGTTAAATATTGCGATTGGCTGGCCCTTCACCTCGACAGCCAGTGCAGTGTTTGGTGCGATTTCTTGCACGCCCGCAACCCTGATTAATTCTGCCATCGTCAGTCTCCTTAGATTGGATTCACAGCTGCTCTGAACATAACACGGACGATGATTCTGGTCCAGATGCGCTAGACAGCCCTGATCCGGATTGCTTTTTGTCAACAGGACTATGCTTACGATGGCGAACAGAATAGCAAGTTGAGTTGTACTGCGCAAATTAATATAAGGATTCGGGAGGTGCACCGAAATGGTCTGGCTTTCCTGACTCCGACAAGTGAACGTCATCTCGAGTTTCAGTGGTTGGAAATCCATCGCGACTGCGCAAAATCCCCCTCCGGGCGAGAATCGTCACAAGAGTTACGGTATCATAAAGGAAACTTCTTATGTATAGATCGCTGGTCAAATTGATGGTGGTCGGGGCCATCTGGGCTACGGCTAGTCCTATGGTGGAAGCCATTAGTCCAGGTGATGGGTCTTCAGAAGTCCCCCATTCTTCAGGCACAGACCAGAGCCAGGTTCAAGGGCGGGGACGGGCTTTCATAATGCCTGGAGGTTTTGGGAGTGGCAGCTCTTACTTGATGTTACCCATGAGCATTATGGGCAACCCAGCGGAGGCCTGCGACAAAGAAACCACAGCTTAAGAACCCCAAACCCAACACGAGCAGCCCTAGCCAGCGCCCCTGTCTCAAGTCCCACCACATATAGACGCTACTCAGCACCATTAGTATAAGGCCGGCCGCCAAGCCGTCCATAGAAAGAGCCCACGCTGTAGTCAGGCTCCAGTCGCGATGATTCCGCGGATCGCCCATACGGACTCCGGTGAATGTATGCAGCACACGGGCGACGCCCCACAAATTGAAATCGATCCTTTGGATCGTGGCACGTTTCTGTGCAACATAGGTCTTGATCTCAAAGATATGCCCTGGACGGATGACGCGGAAGTCGAAACGGCTTGGGTCGCTATTGCTGTCAGTCCATTCGATCTCTCCGTCGATTACGAGTTGTCGCATAATGTCTCTTGCTTGTGTCAGGTCTCCGCCTGCCGGGGATGGCTGGATTTGCCTCTCGTAGATATTCACTGTTCGAGTTGCCCAGAATTCAGCGAAGGTCCACTCCCGGTAGTCCGTTGTGCAATACTTGCACTCTGAGCCTCAAGATCAATTGTGACGGTGGTTTCACGGCCAGGTACAGAGACGGGTACTAC
>DATKMG010000545.1:0-6516 GCA_035541995.1 Terriglobia bacterium | reverse complement strand
TTGACATCCGCATGCGAAGAAAAAGTGCCAAGGAGCAGGGAATAGCAGCATAACCCCACGATTGACTTCGCACTGCACATGATCTTACGCATAGATTCCTCCGCTTAAGCTGACACCAACGTCCACTGCTGTGCCACTCGTGATGAATCTCTTCGTTACTTTCCCGCATTTCCCGGTCCGCCGACTGGATATATCCTGGGAATTCTTTCCTGGACGGACGGCAAGGACGGAAACTGGATATGCGGCTCATCCTGATACCAGTAGGCAACGCTGAAAAAGTTGTCAGATCGATGGTTGGCATGGCCGTGCTCGATTGTAACTCGAATTGACTTGGTGAATGGGATGGGGGAGTCCAGGTGAAAACGGTAAACGGACGACCGGGAGCCAGCGTTGAAGGCTCCTACGACTGGAACTCCAAAAAGCAAGTAATTAGACGGACCCGCAGAAAATCCCCATGCGCCCAGATAATAATCCTCCGATCCGGTTCCGGTAATTGAGGGCAACTTCTCACCGTCTACGAAAATCATGTCATCTCCTTCACCCCACCAGTCGTCCTGGTTCTGCAGAACGCTTTGAGTCACGCCCACAAAATGGCCGCGGCCCCTTGCCTCCATGAACACATAGTTTCCTTCGCCATCCAGGTTCGGTTTTCCATCCACCTTATCGTCGCCATTGGATTGCCAATCGCTTGTCCAACCCTTACAGGGCGTACACTGCCGATACTGGGCGTGAAAGTACAATGTGTCGGGAGCCAGAGGCTTAGGGTAGACTCGCATGTCAATGTTGAAATAGAAGCTGTCTACCTTCTGTTTCCCTTCGTTGGTGACGGTGACTCGAGCCGATTTGTTGAAGGGCATGGGAAAGAAGCAATTCAAGGCTTTTCCCGAGCCTACCTGCAAAGGCAACGATTGAAACATGAAATATTCGCCGTTACCCAGGCCAAAGAAATCACCGATGGGCGCCTCGACACTAGGCATGCTTTCGCCGTCCCAATACATCCGCAAGACCAGCTTTTTTAGGTGGTAATTCTCAGGGCTCGAAATCGTAATCCAAATGTGAGAAATCTCACCCGGGCCGTGCTCGTCAAGCAACGTCAGAGTCTGTCCTGGATCGATCACTCGGCTATCGTTATTGGCTCCACTGCGATCCCAGCTGGAGATTCGTTTCAGGCTGTAGTTCTTGGCACGAGTAACATCACCAAACCAGTCATTCACAAATTGACCATTAGCCGTAGGGGCAAAAAGCATAATCACAATAGGAAAAAAAAGTCTGCCCATCGTACTCATTTTAGGAACTCCTTCTGTTCTCATCTTTACCACTAAACTGGTGGCCTTTTCATCAGAATTCCAGAGTTCAATTCCACAACAGCGAAGAATAATATGTCGGCTGCCCTCTGGAATCAAGATCCGGGGGCGTCGAGTCTATCCGAATAGTCTGTTGGCTTGTTGACAAATATCAGTTCTCCCTGAGCAAATTGGTCTGGATGAGAAACTTGCGAATTTCCGGATCATTGCCTATTCTCCACACAGACTGACGCAGTACTCGTTCCAGAAAAACGAATTGGCTTTCCTTTAAGGTCTCAGCGAGTAGGTCAGGAGTAATCAGAGGTTCATGGTGGAGGCCCGATGAAGGTCGTCTGGGAGGATGCCTACTCAATCATTGAGCCGCAAATCACAGCGGAAGGAGTTCACGTCTGGCCCTTCGACCATACTTTCCCGGTAGATGTCCGCTATCTGGTTTTCGAGCGGCGGCATGAAATCCGGGTCAATCGGCATGACTACTTCGAGTTGCTTTATTTTTACTCCGGAGAGGCAATTTACCAAGTCCAGGGCCGGACCCTCAGAGTCAGGGAGGGGGATCTTTTTGTGATGGGCAGCACCTCCCTGCATCGAATGATTGATTACCCGCGGGGTCGGGTTCGAGCCGGGGTGCTCTATTTTCTCCCGGAGCTGATCCGATCTGGTGATGGAGCTGAAGAGGAAGTGGAGTACCTGATGCCCTTTCTGGTTCAGAATTCCTCTTTCCCTCACGTAATTCCCGCCCACACCCGCATTCCGCTGCAGGTTTTCGATCTGATGAAACGGACCAATGCGGAATTGCCGGCTGCCTCGAACCGGGCGCGACTCTCCATTAAAACCTATCTAAAGATGATTCTGGTTCTGCTGGTCAATCACTATGCCAGTTTCCGAGGGACAGAGGAGACCTTCAACCATAAGAATCGCGACCTGGAGCGCCTGCGACCCCTCTTTCGGTACATTGACCAGCACTACGGTGAGCCTCTTTCTGTTGAGCAAGCCGCCTCCCTCCTCTATATGAGCAAGTCGCACTTCATGCGCTATTTCAAGCATGTTACAGGTCAGTCGTTTGTTTCGCACCTCAGCCGGTTTCGCATTGCCAAGGCTCAGGCTTTGCTTACTGCTACAGACAAGTCCATTGCTGAAATCAGCCAGGATGTGGGCTTTTACGACCAAAGCTACTTCGGGATGATTTTCCACAAGCTGGTCGGCAAGACGCCACGTGAATTCAAGCAACAGATGGCGCGGTGAGTTTGCCTCTCCCTCCCGCGTTCAGTCAAATTTCAGCGGAATGATTCCATTAGAAACACGCATTCACGCGTAACCACCAGCTGTACTCGACCCACCCCTATTCAATTGAGTCCCTTTCGGGGACTGAGAAAATCTCCAATCTCTGATTGTCACCCCGGGACAACCAGGTTCTAAGTTTTCGTCTATAACCTATCGTACCTCGATTTGTACCCCGAATCCCCGGCGTGGCAGCATAAATGGTACGATTTTAATAAATATTTCTACAATCCTCATAGACCTCCAGTTACAAACCCCTTAGGATGACTGCGAACAGAGAAGCCAAACATGGATTTAAAGGTGAACACCCATGGCGGTTATTGCGATTGATTTGGGAACGACCTCCTGCAAGGCTGCGGTCTTTGTGGGCAGTCTGATGCTCGGCTCGGCCTATCGCCACTACTCCTATACTTCCCCGGTAGAAGGATGGGCAGAGCAGGATGCCGAAGCGGTGTGGGAACTGGTGGACGCTGTTGTCAAAGAGACACTAAGGGCTATTCCAGCTCTACCCTCTATCCAAGCAGTCTGTGTCTCCGTGCAGGGTGACGCCATTATTCCCATTGACGTTTCGGGTACGGCCCTGCACCCGGCAGTATTGGGAATGGACATTCGCAGCTACCGGGAGGCCGCCGATCTGCAGGAGAAATTCGGGCGCGGGCAGCTCTATTCGTCCACTGGTATGCCCTGCGAGCCGCTCAATGCCATCACGAAAATCTTTTGGTTGAGACGGCATCGTCCAGAATTGAACGGGCGGGTATGGAAATATGTTCACTATGAAGAGTTCCTGCTCATGAGACTGGCGGGGGTTCCAGCCCTGGACTTCAGCATGGCATCCCGAACCATGGCATTTGATCCGGTTCGCAAGGATTGGGTGGGGCCAATCCTGGAGTTCGTGGGGATCACGCCATCGCAACTGGGGAATCTCACTCCCTCCGGAGCCCCCATCGGAATTATTCGACGATATGTGGCCAGCGACTGGGGGATCGACGTCAAGGCTCTCGTCGTGGCGGGTGGTCATGACCAATGCATGGCTGCCATTGGTGCGGGAGTCATTGAAGCCGATATGGCGTGCTACTCCATGGGGACTGCCGAAGTCATCAGCACCTGTTTCGGATCTCCGCGTATGACCCCGGCCATGCTCGAGTCCAATTATCCATGCTACTGCCACGCGGTCAAGGATCAGTATTTCACCATTACCCTGAACCAGTCTGGCGGACTGTCGCTGGAATGGTTCCAGAATTCCATTATGGAATTGGGAGGTCTGTCAGACCACGACTGGAACCGTACCTACGACGAACTGATCTCACGGTTGAAGTTGGAGCCTTCGCCTGTTCTCTTTCTTCCTCACATCGTTGGAAGCGGAACCCCCACCTGCGATCATATGTCTCGCGGTACATTCCTAGGCCTATCATTGAAATCGACCCGCACGGAGATGTTCCAGGCAGTAGTGGAATCCCTCGCTTTTGAGGCCAGATTGAATCTGGACCAGCTGGAGAACCTGGGCATTGATGTTCATGAGCTGAGAGGGGTTGGAGGAGGGAGCAGGAGCCGGGCGATTCTCGAGCTGAAAGCCACAGTGCTAAACCAGCCTATCTGCACACTGAAGAACCCGCGAGCTGCGTTGCTGGGCACTGCCCTGCTATCTCAGGTGGCCGCCGGGCAGTTTCCCGACCTTTCAGCGGCCTGTCGGGAAGGGGTCCAAATTGATCAGACGGTTGAGCCCGTGGCTGAGGCTGCGGAACGGTACGCATCGGCGTTCGAGCGCTACCGCCAGTTATACGGGACACTCAGGAGCTTTTACCATAACTGGAGGGCAGAGTGCGCAACCACGGTGACCGTTTAGACCGCATGCGGGCAACGCTGCGCAAAGAGGCGAGAATCCTCGAGCAGTTGGCTTCCGTCCTCGACGACCGGGTCAATTCCCCGGTTGACCTTCTGCTGGAGACAAAGGGTCATGTGCTGGTGGCTGGCTCCGGGACCTCGAACCCAGTGGCCCTTCGCTTTGCGCATCTGCTTTCGTGCTGCGGTCTGCCCGCCCTGTTCATTCATCCGGCAGACAGCCTTCACGGCGGTTCCGGAGCCATCAAGCCCGAGGACACGCTGGTCTTGATTTCCAAGGGCGGGCGGACAGCCGAAATCAACCGCCTTGCCAGGATCGCACGAAAGCGCGGAGCACGGGTGGTGGCTGTCACGGAAGCGCCTGAATCAGAGCTTGGTCAGTTGGCAGATGACATCATACGGGTCAAAGTGGCAGCCGACAGCGACCCATTCGGCCTGGTTGCGACCTCCAGCTCGCTGGCCAATGCTGCAGTCCTGGATGCCGTTTGTGAGACTGTGCTGGTGGAAAAGGGCTACAGTCTTCAATCATTTGCTGAGACTCATCCAGGCGGGGCAGTTGGAACGAAGATTGAAGAAAAGGGACTCGGAAATCGGGATGAGAGGGAAGAGTGATCTCGATGAGGGCAGTCATCTTTGAAGGCAGAGAGAAGCTGCGCATCGTTGAGTTGCCTCGTCCAGAGTGCGGGAAGGGTGAGGTTCTTCTGCGGGTGGCGGCTTGTGGAGTCTGCGGCGGTGACGCTCGCAGCTATTTCTCTGGAGATCAGTTTACCGGAAAGAGCAGGATTCCGGGACATGAAGTAGTGGGCTTCATCGCTGAGACAGGAGAAGGCATCCATCGCTGGAAATCAGGCGATAGAGTAGCTCTAGCTGCCGACCTTCATTGCGGACAATGCTTTTATTGCAGGAGATCATTGTTCAACATGTGCGACCAGCTCAAAATCCTGGGGAAACACCTGGATGGCGGGCTGGCCGAATTTATGCTCCTCACTTCAGAGATCCTCGATCATGGAGTCATCAATTTTGTTCCCAAGCAACTTCCGACATTGGCTGCAGCGATATCCGAGCCTCTCTGTTCAGTCCTGGCCAGCCATGACGAACTCCAGATCGAAAAGGGAGAAACGGTGTTGGTGCTGGGATGCGGACCGATGGGGATCCTCCATCTTGAACTCCTGATGGCCCGAGGAGCTCGGGTGCTTTTAGCCGATAGGGCTCCTTATAGAGTGAATGTCGTTCGGCGGGATTTTGGGATCGAGCTGTGCATCGACTCCAGTCAGCAGGATATAGTGGCTTGGGTCCGGGATTTGACCGGGGGTACAGGAGCTGACGTGGTGATAGTGGCGGCTCCGACGGCATCGGCCGTAGTCCAGTCTCTTCAACTGGTGCGAAAACGGGGGCGGGTAGGAATATTCGGTGGACTACCCGCTGCCCAGGCCCTGGTCCCGATCGATGTGAACAGAGTTCATTATGGGGAACTTCGCCTTATCGGTAACTTCTCTTATCATACCCGCTACCACCAGAAAGCGTTGGAGGCACTGACTGCGGGACTGGTTCGAACCGACAAGATCATCACTGCTTATCGGTTGGAAGAGACCGAGAGGGCCCTCAACGATATAAAGGACGCGAATGTCCTCAAGGCCGTGGTCATTCCCGGCACAGGAGAAAAATCGTGATTGGCTTGCATCGGGATTTGGAGAAACGTGCTCAAGCGGGGAGACCGGTTCGGTTCGCTATCATTGGAGCAGGCCAGATGGGAATCGATATCGTCAGCCAGACCCAAAAGATGCAGGGAATCGAAGTGCGCGCAGTGGCGGACCTGGAGATAGCACGAGCCCGGCAGGCATATCTAGTAGCTGGGATCCCTAGGGAGCGGTTGGTTCATGCCACCAATGTCGCTCAAGCCAACGACGCAGTCCGGGAAGGGAAGTTCGTTATGACAGATCGTCCCGAACTCGTCGTGCAGATTGAGGCGGTCGAGTCGGTGGTGGATGCCACTGGGAATCCCGAAGCCGGAGCCCAAATTGCTTTATGGTCTTTCGATCAGAAGAAGCACCTTCTCATGATGAACGTCGAGGCTGACGTCACAATCGGGCCTGTT
>DATKMG010000544.1:0-18967 GCA_035541995.1 Terriglobia bacterium | reverse complement strand
AAGACCACATGCTCAACGTCCGGCTTTGCGTATTCATCTCCTGCACTCAAGGTATGGAATTCCATCAGCTTCCCAGCATGATTCTCAATAATTCCAAGTTGAGTTTGTCATGACGGGATGCCCATCCCTGTCTGCGATTGTCGTCGTAGTCCCAAACCTGGACCCACAAACCGAGGAGATCCCTGAGCCAGGAAAGCATCGGAATCTGTTATGATGGGTAGTTAAACTGCTTCGATTTAGAGAAATTAATCTGATGGACAGACTCAAAATACTAGCACCCCTGTACCCTTATTTATGCCGGTACCGGACTCGCCTGATCCTCGGTTCATTTTGCGTGGTACTCTCCAATGCTGCAGCCATTCTCTCCCCATTGGTTCTGAAGTATGCGGTCGACAGTCTGAAGCAGGCAATCTCCCGGGATCGACTGCTTGGCTACGGCCTTTTGGTTGTCCTCTTTGCCGTACTGGAGGGCGTGTTCCTTTTCCTGATGCGGAAGATCCTGATTGGAGTTTCCCGCTATATGGAATACGACATGCGCAACGACCTGTTTGCGCACTTGTTAGGACTCTCGCGGCGCTATTACCAGGAGCACAAGACCGGAGACATCATGTCCCGGTCTACCAATGACTTAAACGCCGTGCGAATGCTGCTGGGCCCAGGCATCATGTATTCGGCCAATACTATTGTGCGGATGATAGTTGTACTCTTCCTGATGCTGCGCATCAGTCTAGTCCTAACAATCTTCGCCCTGGTTACAATCCCCACAGTTTCTCTGGCGGTCCGCTACTTTGGCGCTTTAATTCACAGACGGTTTGAAAAGATCCAGCAGGCTTTTTCCGAGATCAGTGCAAAGGTGCAGGAGAATCTGTCGGGAGTCCGGGTAATTCGCGCCTTCACTCAAGAATCGAGCGAAATCGAGCAATTCAAGCGGCTCAACGAGGATTACATTGTCAAGAGCCTGCAACTTATTCGCATCTGGGGTACTTTCTACCCACTGTTGGGGGCCCTGTTGGGTGTCGGGGGAGTCTTTGTCTTGTGGCTTGGAGGTCGACAAGTAATGGCGGGGGAGATCACCCTGGGGGATTTTGTCGCCTTCAATGCGTACCTGGGAATGCTGACCTGGCCAATGATTGCATTAGGTTGGGTGATCAATATCATGGAACGAGGGACAGCGTCCATGGGGCGGATTAACCAGATCCTGGAGTCTCCTGCGGAGATCATAGATGAGTCGGTCAAAGTGACGCCGGGCCTTCTCTCCGTCAATCCCAGAGCAGTCCCTACCCCAAGGCAATCAGCCGGGAAATACCGCCCGCAATCCTCCGACTCATCTCCAGAAATCCAGGGAGCCATAGAATTCGACCATGTCTTCTATGCATACAATGGCAGGCTAGTCCTGCGAGACATTCAGCTGAAAATCCCCCAGGGGGCCACTTTCGCGATCGTTGGGGAAACTGGATCGGGCAAGAGCACGCTGGTCAATTTGCTGGGGCGACTTCATGACCTGCGCGAGGGCGAGATCCGCATTGATGGGATTCCCATCAAACAGTATCCGCTTGGGACGCTGCGACGCAGCATCGGCTATGTTCCCCAAGAGACTTTTCTTTTTAGTCAGTCAATGCGGGAGAACATTGCCTTTGGTATAGACAATGGGACTGAGGAGGAAATTACCGAAGCCGCCCGGTTGGCCCATATCCTGCCTGACATCGAGGAGTTTCCCCGCGGATTTGAAACCCTGATTGGCGAACGGGGGATCACCCTTTCCGGAGGTCAGCAGCAGCGCACGGCTATTGCCCGGGCCTTGATCCGCAATCCCGGAATCCTGGTCCTGGACGATGCCCTCTCCAGTGTTGACACTTATACAGAGGAGAAGATCCTGACTGCCCTCGAGAGCATTATGCACGGCCGGACTTCCATCTTGATAAGTCATCGGGTCTCTACCGTTAAATTTGCAGACCAGATTGTCGTACTCAAAGACGGGCAAATTGCGGAACGCGGCACTCATGACCAGCTTCTTGGGTTGTCCGGCTATTACGCGGAGCTCTATCAGAAGCAACTACTGGAAGAAGAATTGGCAGAAAGCTAAACACAACGAAACAGGAAAGGAGCACGATGAAAGGGCACCGAGAGCCACTGTTTTGGGCTTATTCAGCCATTAGAGTGAGCCCCGCACTCGGCAGGGCCACACTGGCGGATCGCCTCATTTGAGACGTTCCCGGTCCCCCCGATTGACCATGACCCATCAGGACGAAGAGGCATTAGGAAAAGCTTACGATTCGCGGCTCATGCGGCGGCTTTTGAGTTACCTCAGCCCGTACCGCTGGCCGGTTATTGCGGCGCTCCTCATCATTGCGGGGGCATCTCTCTTACAGGTCAGTGGCCCTTATTTGGTGAAGATCGGCATTGACCGGTATATTTCGCGTCATGACATTCCCGGACTGAACCGGATTACTTTGGTTTATCTGGGTGTCATTGTTGCCGGCTTCCTGCTCGGATATGTTCAGACCTACATCATGCAACTCGCCGGTCAGAGGATCATGTACGATCTGCGGATGCAAATCTTCTCGCATTTGCAGGAGCTTCCCTTGTCGTTTTATGATAAGAATCCGGTGGGGCGCCTGATGACGCGCGTCACCACAGATGTGGATGTCTTGAACGAGCTATTCACGTCCGGGGTTGTAACCTTGCTGGGTGATGTTCTGGTTCTGGCGGGCGTTGTAGTCATGATCTGCGTCTTAAACCTGAAGCTGGCGATGGTGGCTTTGTCCGTCATCCCGGTGCTCTTCCTCATCACGATCCTATTCAAAATCAAAGCCAGGGATTCCTACCGGCGCGTCAGAACTGCCATCGCCCGCATCAATTCCTTCCTGCAGGAACACATCACGGGCATGTCTGTGGTCCAGCTCTTTAACCACGAATCGAAGAGCTTTCGACAATTTGACGAAATTAACCAGGTTCATTTGAAAGCCAATCTCGATTCAGTAATGGCCTATTCGGTCTTTTATCCGGCGGTGGAGATTGTCAGCGCGGGGGCCATCGGACTGATCATTTGGTATGGCGGGGGCGAGGTGATCCAACATGCACTGACATATGGCGCCTTGGTGGCGTTCATTCAGTATTCGGAAAAGTTCTTTCGTCCCATCGCTGACCTCAGTGAAAAATACAATATTCTGCAAGCGGCAATGGCCAGTTCGGAAAGGATATTTAAGCTGCTGGATACCCCAGTAGAGATTCGCTCTCCGGAAAGTCCTGTTAGGTTGGATCGTGTCCTGGGTGAAATTGAATTCCGCAATGTCTGGTTCGCTTACAATCGGTACAACTCCAACACGACAGTTCCCGATGCGAAACTGGAATGGGATTGGGTTGTCAAGGATGTCTCCTTTAAAGTTCACCCTGGGGAGTCGGTGGCCATTGTCGGCCACACGGGCGCCGGGAAAACCACCCTGACCAGCTTATTAATGCGGTTTTATGATATCCAGAGAGGCCAAATCCTGCTGGACGGGCATGACATCCGCTCGTTGGATTTGAGACAACTGCGTAATGCCTTTGGATTTGTTCTTCAGGATGTCTTTTTGTTCTCCGGTACGATCGCCAGTAATATTCGCCTGGGTACGCCTTGGATTACCGAAGAAGCCATCTATCGGGCCGCCCGGGATGTCAATTTGGAGGAATTTGTAGAAGATCTGCCCAATGGCTACACCGAGGAAGTCAAGGAGCGAGGTAGTACCCTGTCAACCGGACAGAAACAGCTAATCGCATTTGCCAGGGCCCTGGCCCATGACCCTAGGAACCTGATCCTGGATGAAGCCACATCGAGTGTCGACACCGACACTGAGTTAAAAATCCGGGAGGCCATTGCTCGTTTAATGAAGGGACGTACCTCCTTGATTATCGCCCACCGATTGTCCACGATTCAGAATGCCGACAAGATCATCCTGATGCACAAAGGCCGAATCCGGGAAATGGGAACCCACCAGGAACTGCTGGCCCAGCGCGGACTCTACTACAAGCTCTATCAGCTCCAATACAAAGACCAGGAATTACGGCTCTCGCCCATATAACTGTCACAGCGGAGGCAGAGGGCCCTCGGCTTTTAGCACACATTCCAAATTACCAAGACACAAAGCTCGGCAAAGCCTTGGATGAAAAGACCAAAATGAGAGGGAATTCAGCTCTCTGGGTAAGCATGGATATTTACGGTCTGACGTTGCCCCAAAACAAGTTCTTCAGGCTTGCTAAAAATCAGGTTCGTCGCGACATAACATTCCAGCGCAAACGGACCGAAACCGAGGAACCCCAGGATAGGCATTTCGAAGATCTTGAGCTGAGGAGAAATGGGTACCGTGTAGATCCATTTCGTATGGGCCCAGTAATTCCAGAATTCCCACAGGAAACCACAAATGAAACCACTGAAGAGAACTGGGAAGCAATTTGACCAATCGCCACTCTCGAGGTCGCGTAAGAGAGATGCCTTGCCCAGCTTGTAGTTAATAGGATCCAACAGGAAAATGACCCCCAACCACACCGGGGCGAAGAAATAGGGTGATGGAAAGACAAGAGGTCCAATCATGCACAGGAGGCCCAGCAGTACCCAACTGTTTAGTCGTCCCGGAGTCACCCGAATCCTTGCATGACACAGGTCGGCAATTCGGGGCGAGAGCTTGACTAGTTCCGACGTGATCAGAATACCCGGAAGCACTGTGGCAAAAGACCAGAAGTAGCCCAGCATCCTCAATGCCCAAATGGCGGGAAGATTCTGATAGTACCAGTTCCTCAGCAGGAAATTGTAATACTCAAAGATAACCCAGAAGAAGACCGAATAGACACATAGAGAAACGAACCGAGCGCCGTATTTTTGGATGAAAGAAGGTCGTCCCGACTTCACCAGCCACCCATCGGCCACCAGGATATAGCCCGTCCAGACAATGGGAGTGAAATACTCCGAGACAGGTCGGAAATCGAGCCATAGCAGCACCTCGGAAAGCCCAATAACCCCGAGTCCAATATACGCATAAAAAGGAAGGTGGTGCCGGGGATTCATTTGCGACTGGCTTTCCCTTCAAGATCGATTTCCAAATTCACCAATGATTTTTCGCGATCGATTTTAAAGGTGATGTCAGAATCGGTCAAAACGGGAGTGATCCCCAGTTCGTTGAGATTTTGAAGACAGGCCTCAAAAGTCTTTTCCGCAAAAATGTCTCCAGTCTGCATCGGAAGGAAATCGCGCAGAAGAAGGGAGCTAATTAGGGGGTTCCCTAACAGTTCCAGTTGGCCAACATGATATTGGGGTCCTTCCTTTATGGTGAGCAAGATATCAGCCAGGCCTTTCTTTTCGTTGAAATCCAGGCTCGTACGAACGTCAATATCGAGATATCCGAGAGACAGGAAAGCCCTTTGGACGGCCTGAACTCCTGCATTTAGCTTCGCAAGGTTTAAAGGTTGTCCCGGTTGAATATTGAGCATGGCTGTCAGGGCGCTCTCATCCAGGGTCTTAAAGTGGCTGATCTTGATCTGGCCTAACCGATAGAGATGGTCTTCGGAGATTTTGAACAGCAACCGAATTCGGTTACTCCCCTCTCCAGGTACAAAGTCAATATCCGGCCCCTTAATTTCTGCACGAACAAAGCCTCTGTTTCGATAGAAGGCCAGGAGCATATTCAGCCCATGCGTAATCCGGTCCGTGTTGTACACGTCCATGCTCTCAGGAGATAGCTGAGCCGTCACGGTTCCAGCACCTCGAATTATTGACCGGAGTTCTTCGGAAGAAATGGAAGTGTTTCCAGCAAAAAGAATGTTCTCGGGCTTCACAAAGACCCCCGATACCTGACCCTGCTGACCCTGGGACCCTGGAACCCATGCAAGGAACAGCAATAGGACTTCTGTCACAATGGTCCTTTGCATAAAGGAAACTCCGCAATAAACTGAAACTTCTATTTAAGCATCATCCACGAGAAATGCTATCCTCGAATCCGGCACTGGACAAGCCCAATCTCAGAACTGGCGGCGGCGATTGCGATTGTTCTCACCCTCCCAAGCCGCGAGGCAATACACCTTCCCTAGTTCGAAGCGCCGCCCAGAGCACCAGTGCTACAATTCCACCATGCCCTCGTTGGTTCTTTGGAGGAAACCTCCGTAATTTGCACCGTAAATGGACATGCGCACATTAGATTGAGTCAATAAGGCTGAATTGATAAAGTACAATTACTACGAGATTCTTATATTAGGTGTTCTTCATAAGGAAACAGTTTGGTTCAAATGAATATAATTTGAATAAGGTGTCGGGTTTCAAGAAAGGAGTTACCGTGAGAAATGCTCTAATCGTATCAGGCTTTGTCTTGATCGTGTCTGCGAATGTGGGGCGTGCTCAAAATACAGCAGTCAATGGTGGTGTAAGACACCAGACCATTCACGGTCTTGGGGTCAATGTCAACCCTCAATCCTGGAATGTGAACCCTGAATCGGTAAAGAAAGTCCTCGATGAACTTATTACCGGAATAGGATGCACGAGTTTCCGGCTCATGTATGATGATTGCGACTGGGAACAGGTTAACGACAACGGCGATCCCAATTCATACAATTGGACCTACTACGATTCCGTCTATAGCGCCCCGCGATTTACTTGTGTTTGGAATACGATTCGATATCTAAACAGCAGAGGAATCACCGACATTACGCTCAGTCCCGACGGTGCGGCTCCAGGCTGGATGGGTGGAACAACCCTTTCTGGAGGGAAAGAAGAGGAATACGCAGAGATGATGGCCTCGATGGTCTACTATGCCAAAAAACGACTTAACCCGCCCCTTCAATTCAGCATGTTGTCTCCCGTGAATGAAACGACTTGCGGCGGAGGTGAGGGTGCTGTTATGACCCCAAGTCAATTTGGCACCATGTTCAGTGCACTAGCGACCCATCTTATCAAAGACAGCATTTCTGATGTCACCCTTGTCGGACCCGACGATTGCGACGGTTGGACCGCCAATCTTCAGGCAATGATGGCCAATAGCAACATAATGTCTAAGGTTAGGCACTTTGGACAGCATGAGTATGGAAATAGTACTCGCAAAGGTCAGGAAATGGTAGATGCGGTCAAGCACTCCGCGTATTCTGACCGAGAAGTTGTCATGACAGAAGTCAACGCTGTCTGTAAGGGCTGTGATGACGGGAAATACAATTCGGACTACGGTTTCAATAGCTATGCAGGTCCTGCGTATAAATATATCCTTCAGCACCTGAATATTGGGGTAACCGGAATCCAGGTCTGGGAGGGCTACGATAGTCAGTACCATCATCCCAACCGATCTTTGACCTGGAGTATGTGGGGGATTTTCGGAGTCAACGACATCAATCATCCGGACGTGTATACGAGAAGACCCCACTATTATGTGCTTAAGCAGCTCTTTAATTTTGTCAAGCCAGGATTCAAGAGGATCGACGTTTCCACAAGTCTCACCGAGACGACGATTTCAGCATTCTACGATGAGAACACCAGGTTGATCGTCATCACCGGGATGAACGAAAGTGGCAATGCTCAAACAATCGAATGCAGATTGCAGAACCTTCCAGCAGTTTCGACACTCAGGTACTATTTTACGGACGCTTCACACAATTTTGAGCAGGGCCCCGATATGCCGATTGTCAAGCAGTCATTTTCGAAGTCAATTCCGGCAAAGTGCGTCTTTACCTTTACGGGGAATGGAGGCACCCCAGCAACCAAGAGTGCTATAAAGAGAAGTGGGTTGTGATCTTAAAGCATCACTGTTGTTGTCGTAGATAATCGGATCGGAAACGAGAGTCAGGTGCAAGATCGATCTCTTCGCATTTGGAATCCGTGAATTGACAACCCCTGCCGGGGTTAGCGTAAATTTTCCGCGCCGAATCCTGCAGATTCAAAAGGCTGGCCGGTTCTATATGCACGATCTCATTATTGTAGGAGCTGGGCCCAGTGGACTGGCCTGTGCCATCGAAGCTCAAAAAGCAGGTCTCGATTATCAGGTAATCGAAAAGGGTTGCATTGTGAATTCCCTCCAGCATTACCCGGTACAGATGACCTTCTTCACGACGCCTGAACTTCTCGAAATCGGAGGGCTTCCCTTTGTCTGCATACGCGAGAAACCGACACGAGCTGAGGGGCTCAAGTACTACAGGCGCGTGGCCGACACCTATCAGCTCAAGATCAATCTATATGAAATCGTCCTGGGTGTAGAAGGATGTGACGGCAATTTCGAGCTTGACACCCGTACCCGAGTTGGAACTCTGCGGAAATACTCCTGCAGGAAAATAGTACTGGCTACTGGATACTATGATATTCCGAACTACCTGGAGATCCCTGGAGAAGACCTTCCGAAAGTCACCCACTATTACCTTGATGCTCATCCCTATTACAACACCGATGTTGCTGTGATCGGGGGCAAAAACTCCGCTGCCATCGCGGCCCTGGAATTGTATCGAACGGGGGCCAGGGTGACCTTGATCCATCGAGACGCCGGATTAAGCGATCAAATCAAGTACTGGATCAGGCCCGACATAGAAAACCGCATTAAGAATCGCGAGATTACGGCCTACTTTCGAACTGAAGTCAATGAGATCGCACCCGCCTATCTGGTTCTCAAAAATGAATCAGGACAGACTTGGAATATCGCCAATGACTTCGTTTTTGCCATGACAGGCTACCGCCCGGACGTGGAATTCTTTAAATCGCTTGGAATCGAAATCAACCCGGCTGACCAGAAACCCGCCTACCACAAGGAGACATTCGAAAGTAATGTGCCAGGTATCTATCTGGCCGGCGTCGTCGTGGCAGGTGCCATGACTAATGAGGTCTTCATTGAAAACGGCCGCTTTCACGGTGAGATCATCGTTCATCATATCCGGGGAGTTCTGGAGGAGGGTTAGCTCACGTGGGGGTTGTTCTTGGCCCGGACAAGATGGCATCTCAGTCTCCGGCCGGTTGTACCGATGCCTGTTCCACCATGAGAATAGCCGTTCGTGCCGGTGCTCCGGTTCGATGGACCACCCCTCGTGGAATTGTGTATCCTTGATGGGGTTCAAGGACTACCGTCCTACCCTCTAGATCAATGAATAATCTGCCTTCCAGGACCAGGAAGAACTCGTCCTCTTCGTCGTGTTTGTGCCAGTGAAACTCTCCTTGTATGACGCCCAGACGAACCACGGAGTCGTTGACTCGACAAAGAGTCTGATTGGACCATTGTTCTTTGCACGCGGCGATCACACTTGGTATATCGATCAACTCCAACGGGCCAAACTTCACATCTAAGTTGATGTTGTAGCTAACTTGATTTTCCATGAGGGTTGTCCTTTCGAGCCAAATGCGGTTCAATAGGACTCAACAAACCGAAATGGCAGTTTCATCCGAAAAGAGGTAACTATCCTACGAAATCCGATTAGATGAGAATCAGTAGGGAGCCTCACAAGACAGGGATTTGCTCTTTAAAGCGAACCTCTCGCGTCGAGAACGACGTGAGTTGCTTCTTGGTGTCCTCATAACTTGATTGCTCCCTCTTGAAAATGCGAGTTCCAAGGTGGTCGCCGCGCTCCGTCGCGGCGATTCTTTCCAAAGTGCTCCTCGGTCACTTATCGCGACCCCTCATGCGGCGACAACCCGTCGCCCATCACATGTTTTATGTCTGGAGCGTGAACTGCCATTTTCATCCATTATGGCGACCTGAAAAGGTCATGGCACACTCTCATCGAATCAGCCCGGCCTCCTGAAAACTGTAATAACCTTTTCTAGCGACAATAACATGGTCCAACACTCGAAGGCCGAGAATCTTGCCCGCTTCGGTCAATTGTTCGTGTGTATGGAGGTCGGCCTCGCTTGGCTGAAGATCGCCGGAGGGGTGATTGTGCGCGAAGATGACAGCAGCCGCACGGTCGGCAATGACGTCGGCAAAGACTTCGCGGGGATGCACGGGGCTTTTGTCAAGGAGACCGATGGTGACCACGCGTTTTTCAATGACTTCGTTCGCTCCGTTTAGAGAGATGCAGACGAAATGCTCCTGCTGTTTTCCGGCAATGTCGGCCACCAGCGGCAAGACATCCTGGGCCACGATGATTTTGACAGCATCCTGGAGCAGATGACGCCGGGCGAGCTCAAAGGCGGATAAGATTTGCGAGGCTTTGGCAAGCCCCATACCAGGAACAGCCAGTAAGTGATCCAATCCCAGCCCGGCCTTATGTTCCTGGATCAGCCCGGCTACCTGTCTGGAAATCGTGCGCACGTCGACGCCAGCTGTCCCCATGCCGAGAATCGCCGCTACAAGCTCCTCGTCAGTGAGGGCGGAAGCGCCCTTCTCCCGCAGTTTCTCACGGGGGCGACTGTGTTCCGGCATATCTTTGATGGTTTTCATGTGGTTCTTCTGACTTCTTTCCGTTAAGAAAGCATTTCGCAAAAATTGGAAAGAAAGACAACGAGATGGACTATCTCGTGGGCGGCCAGAGATGCTCGCGAAGGATTCTCTCGGCTTCGCTCCATGCCTTTTCCGGCTGTATGAAAGGGGCCTTGAAGGTCCTCGGATCGATCATCCGCGTCCGACTTTTCGGATTTTATCGGCGATGCGCTTCATTTCTTCGGCAGTGGGTTTTTGGCCACGAAGGGTCCGGAAAAAGGCTGGCAGTTCCTTCACTAACTCCGTGTCTTTCAGGAGGTCCTTTGGAACCATGCCTTGAGCCACCGCAGCGAGATCAAAGAACGTATACCACTCATCTGATCCTTCTTTCAATCCCAGTGCTTCGGCGTACCTTTCAATAATCTCCCTGCTCTTGGGAGGCTGCATAACGCCGCGCTCCAATCGGCTGATATTGGCTGGATCGGCCCCGGCCCTCTTGCAGAACTCCCGCAAAGTCAGCCGGTTTCGTTTTCGGAGAGCTTCCAAGAATTCGCCAAACACCCCCGGGGAATCTGTCTTCATTTCTCACTTCCTGTTGCAATATATGTACAAATAATACAACAACAAGTAAAGGAAGACAAGCAATTCCGCAGAGGATCAATATTACTGGGTGTCCTTTCACAGAAAATCGTCCGACAAAATGTCCGGATTTGCATGACTTGTCGGAATAGGCGGATTATCCCGCCAATTCTGGAATACATGGCATTGAAGTCCCGGCAATCTGTCGGGATTGGTGCTTTCGGGGTGCTGGGAATTCGCTATCGCGCCATTTTGGCGTGATTGTTGGCGCGGTAGCCCTGAAAGATAGAACCTAACCCAGTTATCACGCCATTTTGGCGTGATTGTTGGCGTATTCAGCGAAGCCATCCTACCCTTGGTTGTCCCGTTGCTCGCACCGCTAATAGCTCTCATGGCCCACTGATCTCATACTTGGTCGATGGTCCCGTACCAATACGGCGAAGAAGGCCCAGACCTGCAAAATGTTTGAGATGGTTCAGGGCCGTTCTCTTCGGGATACCAAGCGCAGCCGCATAGCCGATCGCCGTAACGGTCTCCTGCGTAGTCAACCACTGCCAGCCCTTCCGTTCTGCCGTGCTCAGCGATTCAAGTGCGTCCGGAGCCAGTGCTCTCTGTGCCGCTTCCGGCGACCGGTACAATGTCAGCACAAGATAAGGATCCTCCCAACTGTAGCGCGGCAACGGCAACCCCAGTTGTTCAGCGCGATTCTTCAACGATTTCAATCCAAACCCCATCTCCTCAGCCATCCCCATCCGCGAAAAGACGTAATGAAGCTCCGGATTCCGGCTCAGCATGGGGGCGGTGAATACTCTCAGTTGCTCCAAAGTAATTGGCGGCAAAGGCCCGCCCGGACTCCTTACGGTGATCGTATCGGTCGTGACTGCTAACTGGCACTTGGCCTGCCGGATATCGTAATCCCGATGAATGAGCGCGTTGACCACGGCTTCGCGCACCATCTCAAAAGGTAGAGCCGCGCGTTCTTGCCGCCGCATCTTGTCCCGGCGAAAGACATTGGGAAGTTTGTCTCTGAGCCATTTTTCCAACAGATCTGGAATCATGACCGCAGGCTCGTCAAACTCCTTACGCTCCTGCTCTCCGTTGGGATATTGAATGGCCGCGAGAAGTCCTGCCTGCCGCATGGCCCTACGTGGTTCCTTCCCGAACAACAGGATGCCGAATCCGGTCGGGACCAGGCGTCCGTCTTCCTCCTTCAACTCCCCTTGTTGCAGGAGGTGCCGGTTGAACTCGTCGGAGCCTACAGCGTCGGCAATTCCGGCGCGTTCACGGTATACGCCCAGAGCCTCGTTTGAGAAGTCCGCCAGCACAGCCGCCGGGAGCTTGTTTTCAAGCGGAGAAAGAACAACTTCAACCGGCTTCTGCTTCGCGGCGGCGGCACGATCCAGCGCTTGCGCCAGGAACTCCTTGTTTTCCTTCTCAATGACCGCCTGCAGGTCGCGGTCGAACATGTGCACCTTGATGCCGCTCTGTTCCAAGTGTGCGATGGCCTTCCGGGCGACCTTGGGGTCGGGATCCTGGATGCCGATCCAGACTTCCTTGATTCGGGCGAGACGAATTCGTTCCGCGCAGTCTACTTTCGGATCGCGACGCGCACCGGGCGCGCAGGGTTGAAACGTTGCAAACAGGATAGACCCATCAAGCTCGTTCCCTCGGTTCTTCCGTTCCAAGAGCGTGAACTCCGCGTGATCCCCATTCCACAACTCGCCCCGGCAGGCGGTTTTCACCATACCGTCCGGTTTCACCTGCACGGCCCCTACCTTCGAACTGGTCTTGCCGTCGTCTCGCGGTTTGGGAACAGACTGCCGCATTACCTCAATGGCCAGTTCCATTAACTCGCGTGGTTCGTGCTGTTGATTCTTCTTCAATGCAAACACCTCAGAACCGAAACCCGAACAACCCGCCATCGTCTGTTGCATCAGTAAGGGCAACACGGAATGTGTATTCGCGCAAGTCAAAGCCATCGGTGCTTTCTTTGAAGGCATCGTCTTCATTCATGGTGACGATGTATTGAAACCCAAGCTCTGCTGCCATCTCGGCTCCCACCTTAAGCGAACTGATGACTTGCCGACCATCCACGCCATCAAAAAGGTGGCTATCGTGGATCAAGAAACCTGGGCCAATGCCACGTTTAGCACACAACCGCATGAGCATAAGGTCAAAACAGAAGATCTGCATATTCTTGATGCCTTTGCTCCGCGAGCCTTGCATGGGGAACTGAAATACCGGGCCGTTCGAGGTTTCTTCGACGGTCATGCTTCCAGCCGACTCGTAGAGACGCTTCGATGTTTCCTCGAAGGCAAGGATCGCTACGGCCAGGCGCTCTTTCTGCTCGGAGAAGTCCCGTCGCAGTCGCAGGGTGAGACGGTTGCGCTCGATCTCCAATTCGTTCTTTGTCCCCTCAAGTTGCTCGGCAGATTCAAAACGTTGACGCAGGGATTCCACCTCCGCCTCCAGTCTGCCGGCCTCGCCTTGCAGTTTGGCGAACTGGTCCAACGCACCGTGGCTTTTCAGAATGCTCATAACCTCTGACCTGCGCTGGTCCAACTTGGCCTTCTGCTGGTCGCGGGATTCGATGTTCTGTTTCGCGATAGAGAGTTCGCCCGCAAGGTAATCCCGCCGGTTGCGGATCACTGATTCATGGAAGCTACTAACTTCCTCATAGCGCTTGAATGCCACACCCGGTAGGGTGACCCCGGCTTCCGCGTAAATCGCTTCGAGGTCGGTAAGTGATGGGGGCGATTCGGATTGCAGTGCGCCTTCCAAATCGCGAATCGCTGCGGTGTCGATAGTGTTGGCATTGGAGAGGGCGTTCATTTCGCGCGTTAGCTGATCCGCTTCCGTTTCCAATTCTTGGTATTGCGGGAACACCCGGAAGGACTCGACTTGCTTTCTGAGTTCGCTCAGTCGGGCATCAGCCACGGCGAGTTGGGTCCGCAGATCAGCGGCTTTCCCGATGATACTCCCGAACGCGCCAGCCCCCGCTGCTTTCTTCAGCTCTCCCAGTGTCTTTTCTCGATCCCGCACCTGCTGCCAGTCGCTTGCGATTTTCCAGTCCATTCCCATAAGGAACATCAGAGCAACCTGATAATCCCCGGCCTGCTGCATATTCGCCTGTTTTTCCGGCGTGGAGAAAGCTCCACTTAGTTGTCGCCGGACGAAGTAGGCGAAAAGAGAGCGGAGCGTGGGTACTCGACCGGCAACGCCCTGCACGGCATTCAGCCTGAACATCTGCTCGCCAAGCACCTCAATCCACTCAGTATTGGTCAGCTTGGCCTTGCCACCCAAGAAGCTGCCGCCAGAAACACGGATCTTCGACTTATCCTTGCCGCTGCGCTCTCCCTCTGGGCCATAGTCAGCCTCCCGGCCGGCGTGTTCAATCCATACAGCGGTGTCAAAACCAGTGTCCTTTTCCTTGACCGGAATCTAGCGAAGCGGATGGATGAAGTCTTGTTCGTGAAAGTTGAGAACGACGGCTTCGACCTCGGCGCTCAGCGCCGGCCGATTGGGCCGAACGACCTGCCGGAAGCGCTCAAAGTCTTGAATGATTGGAGGGCCACGCTCTGTCATGGCCGGGTTGAAGGAGCAACGGACGCGACGGATTTTCTATCAGCATCTTCCGCAGGGCCTTGTAGGCTTTCTGGCTCTGGAAGATAATTCCCTCGGGCACAATTACGCCCGCACGTCCGCCGGGGTTGAGGTGCTCGGCAATGTAGTCTACGAACAGCACTTCGCTGCGCTTAGCCTTAATGGAAAACCGATTGTGCGGCCTGATACCACCTTTGGGCGTCATGAACGGCGGATTGGCCATGATCACATCACAGCGCTCATCCCAGCGTTCTTCGCTGGTCAGTGCGTCGTATTCGTGAATGACGGGGTTCGGGAACCCGTGCAGATACATGTTTACCCGTGAGAGACGCACCATGTCTGGCGCGATATCGTAGCCTCGAAAATTGGTCATAAGCCGCGCGCGCTCGTCCGGGGTGAGAGTCTGGCCACGAGAAGGCACAGAAGCCACAAAGCCGTTTTGTGAATTTTCTGCTTCTCGTGCCTGATTTGCTTTAAGGATGTGCTTGTAGGCTGAAATGAGAAAGCCGGCCGTGCCGCAGGCGGGGTCAAGAACGGTATCGTTCTTCTGCGGGTTCACCACGGCGACGATGAAGTCAATGATGTGGCGCGGGGTGCGGAACTGTCCTGCGTCACCCTGGGTGCCAAGGACGTTCAGCAAGTACTCGTAGGCGTTGCCGAGTTGTTCGCTGTGGTCATAGGTAAAGCCATCGATCTCCTTCAGAAACAGATTGAGTGTTTCGGGGTCACGGTACGGCAGGAATACGCCCTTGAAGATGTCTCGGAAGAGTTGGGGAATATTCTTGTTGGCGTTCATCTTCTCGATGCCTTCAGCATAGAGAAGCAGGCGTTCGTGGCCGCTGAACCGTCTGTCGAGCAAGTTGGCCCAGCGGTATTTCTTGAATTCGCTAGAGAAAAATGTCGCCTTCCCGCCCAGCTCCTCCGACTGGCGGTCCATGTCGTCCATGAACTTGTAAATCAGGGCGATGGTGATCTGCTCGACCTGCGATTTCGGGTCGGGCACCTTGCCCACCAGAATGTCGCGTGCTGAGTCAATCTTCGCCTTGGTTTCCGCATCAAGCATGGTTCACCTTTTTCTAGGGCGCGCGGAATATTTGGCATGTGTTTCCCGCACCCGAAAACCGATCTGTCTGCGAGGATGTGCGGATGGAGCCATCAATTGGCGAATCGCATCAAATACTGTCTTGAACTGAGCATCATATTTCCTTTCCAGATCAGCCAGCTTCCGAGCTAGATCAGCATTGGACGAAAGCAATTGCCGCAATTGCACGAAAGTTCGCATGATGGCAATGTTCACCTGGATTGCCCGCTCGTTGTTTAATACGCTGGAAAGCATGGCAACTCCCTGTTCCGTGAAAGCCATGGGAGCATGCCGCAGCCCGATTCGATCGGCATTGGAGGTCACAAATTGTGACCTCCAGTTGGCGAACTCCTCCGGTGCTAGAACAAACATAAAATCTTCAGGAAAACGAGAAGCATTGCGTTTCACCGCCTGCTTTAATGCCTTGGTGGGAACACCGTACAAGGCGGCCAAATCGCGGTCCAGCATGACCTTCTGGCCACGAATGAGATGGATTTTCCTCTCGATTCGTTCAAGAGGCGTCAGCTCAGTGCCCATGCCTTTCCTCACACAAATTGGTTGAGGGAGACGTAATCTTTCACATATTCTGGAATAACTTCGTGCCATTGACCAAGAGCCCGCACATCCGCTAAAGAGACTTTGGGGTTGTCCGCCAATCGGCCGAACTCACGGGAATCCACAATGGTTCGAACAGCTCCATCCGTGACGTACGCCTTGAAGAATTGCCGGATTGTTGGCATTTGCACGGCGTCGGGCTTGTGGATGGAAACAAACTTGGCCAACTCTTCTTCCAGCAACTCATCCTTTGTCTTGAAACGGTCAATGTCACCAAAGGCCTTGGCTAGAATCTCACGAAGTGTAATGCGCCGGTCCAGCTGCAGCGCCTTGCGAAGCTTGTTAAGGTCAAAGAAATCCTCGGGCTTATTGAAGAGACCCGCCATGACGATCTGCTCCGCGCCCTGGATATCACCGCTCTCATAGCGCTGGCGAACTTCCGGCGCGGCTTTGACTTTGTCCTCAAACTTTTCGAAAAATTTGCGGTCAATCTTCATGCCGTAAATGGGCACTTCGTATTCGACCTGCGACTTGAGAGGATCTGGGTCCACGTTTGTGAATCCGCTGGGGACTGCCGGAAGTGGAGCGGGCGGTTGCGGTCCAGGCCCGGTAGGACGCAACGGCGGTAGGTCGATAACCTCGTCGTAATTGAACTTCTCCTCAAAGTACTCGCAAACAGCGAAGAAGTCGAAGAGTTTGTACTTCTCCTTCGCCTTCGAATGCTCCTGGGTTTGACTCCCGTCCTTCTCAACAAAACGGAAGGTAAACTTCCGGGTTCCGCGGCCCTTGATCTGAATGAAATCCGTGGGCGAGAAAATCGGGCGCAGTAGAACAATATTGAGAATGTCTTCACAGTCGTAGCCGGTGGTCATCATGCCGACTGTGACACACGCACGGGTCTTGGAACTGATATAGCCCTCCAGAAAGTGGGTGTGCCCATTCAGGTTGTTGTTGGCAAAACTGACAGCCATCTGCTGGGCGTCTAGAATTTCCGGTGGAGAGGTGACCTGAAGGGCAAAGTCGGAGTTATACTTGCCGGGAAAAAAGGCGTGTGCGAGGACGTTCAGGGTTTGTGTTACCCGGTTGGCGTGGTCTTTACGAACACAGTAGATGATGCTCTTGCCAATCTCGCCGCTCAGCGGGTCGCGAAGAGCGTTCTTCAAGAAGGTCTCACAGAAGACACGGTTTGTTTCATCTGAGAAGAACTTCTTCTCGAAATCCTTTCCGAAAAAAGTCTGCTCAACCAGCTCGCCGTCTTCAGTCTGCTGCATGACTGCGTAGCCATCTTCAGAAAGCATTTCCGTGGTGATTTCCGTCCGCGCGTCTACGACAACTGGATTGAGAAGCCACTTTTCCTCGACGCCATCAATGAGACTGTATCGGAAAGTCGGCGTGCCGCTCTCGCAGCCGAATGTCTTATATGTGTCCAGTAACTGTCGGCGTTCCCATTCGCGGGGGTCGCGCTGGCTGATTCGGGCCGGGTCAATCTTCTTGAGGTAGTCTTTCGGTGTTGCCGTCAGCCCCAGTTTGTACCCGATGAAATACTCGAACACAGCGCGGCTATTGCCCCCGATGGAACGGTGCGCCTCGTCGGAAATGAGGAGGTCAAAATCGGTTGGCGAGAACAGTCGCCGGTACTTGTTGTTGAATTGCAAGCTTTGAACCGTCGAGACAACGATCTCCGCCTTGCTCCAATCGTCACGGTTCTCCTTATAGATGACCGTAACGTAATCGTTTTTGAGGAACTGAACGAAACGCTTATTCGCCTGGTCCTCCAGTTCGAGGCGGTCCACGAGAAAGAGCACTCGTTTTGCGTTCCCGGTGCGCATGAAAAGCTTGATCACCGCGGCGGCGATCAACGTCTTGCCTGTGCCGGTCGCCATCTCGAACAGAAACCTCGTCTGTCCCTGGCTCACTGCATCCTGAAGCGCGGCGATTGCCCGCATTTGATACGGCCGGAGGAACTTTAGCTCTGTGTCTTTAATGAATGCGTCACGATGTCCGGCATCTCCCCAACGGGGATCGTTTCGGTAGTTGGGATTCTGCGTGACCGCAACGTAGTCGGCTTCAACCTTTTCGCTAACCAGAGCGTCGGGGTTGGGCTTGAAGGCTTGGAAATGACCGAAGGATTCGGGCTTCGGAAACTCCGTAATCAGAACCGGGTTGCCTTGCTCCAGGTCCCAAAAGTAGTGCAGATTCCCGTTGGACAGGATGACGAATCGGACATTCTGAGAATAGGCGTATTTCCGGGCCTGTTCTTTGCCAACAAGGGGGTCGTACTTCTCGGACTTCGCCTCCAAGACGGTCATGGGGAAACTGCGTTCGTCCAGCAGGAGGTAATCGACATAGCCGTTGGCGGTCTTCTCGAAGTCGTCCCCGAGGACATCGAGGGCCTTTTTCTTGAGTTTGACGGTTACTTCAAGCGCAATGTTGGCGGGGCCGTTCTCGTCGTCAAAGAACCGCCAACCCGACCTGCGAAGAAGGTCGTTGATCAGGATTCTCGCCTTGGCTTCCTTAGCCATGCCTGTTTATCTCTTTACACCCCATCGACTATAGCCTCGAAACGGGCTGTGATTCTCCTCCAATCTGCAGACCATACGCCGGACACTTTAGTCTGTCAATGTGCTAGCAAGATGAGATCCTCCTAGAGGGACGAAGGGAAATAGTCAGGGCTAGAGCCGCGACGATGCTGGCCGCCATCAAGCTTGGGTCGGGCGGTGAAGGTTTTAGAACCCTGCAGTGCAGAACACTACTGCCGCTCTGGGGTGGTCGGCTACTGAGATAATTGTTTAAGGGGGGCACACAA